>JALRDR010000791.1 GCA_023262145.1 Planctomycetaceae bacterium
TTCTTCGATGGCCCAGTTGATCACCTATTCGCTCTTCCATTGTTAACCAATTATGTTGGTAGCAAGGTTGATCGCAAGAACTTAGTAATTGTCTCCCCTGACTCAGGCCGAGTAAGAGTTGCTGAGAGGTGGAGTGAGTTACTAGGTGGCTGCAGCATTGCCTTTATTCATAAAACACGTGATCCAAGAATTCCTCGACGACCCTTGTAACCCGTATGCTTGCAGTTGTTGCAGCCACGACCACGTACCCACTGCCCCTCAGACAACTCATCAGGAGAAATATTGAAGACGTCGCATTCTTCCGGACTTGGCTGGTAGGGTTCCTTGCACTTGGGGCAGACGACTCGCACCAGTCGCTGAGCCATCACGGCCATCAGTGAGCAGGCGACAAGAAACGGCTGCACACCCATATCGATCAGACGTGTGACTGCACCTGGCGCGTCGTTCGTGTGCAGAGTGCTGAAAACAAGGTGCCCCGTGAGCGATGCCTGGATCGCCATTTCACCGGTTTCCGTATCGCGAATCTCACCCACCAGAATTGCGTTGGGTGCCTGTCGCAGCATCGCCTTGATGATCCTGGCAAAGTCCAGACCGATGCTGTGTTTTACTTCCACCTGGTTGATTCCCGGCAGGTAATATTCCACCGGGTCCTCCGCTGTAATGATCTTGCGGTCCGGACGATTGAGTTCGCCAAGCGCAGAATACAGAGTAGTGGTCTTGCCCGATCCTGTCGGACCGGTCACCAGAAAAATCCCGTTCGGCCGACGAATAATGTTCTGGAATGTGCGGTAGTTGTCTTCACCAAAACCAAGGTTACGAATCCCGATCTTGATGTTGTCGCGGTCCAGAATTCTCATGACCACTGCCTGACCATGGTTGGTCGGCAGAATCGAAACACGCAGGTCGAATTCCTTGTTGCCTGCTCGAGTCTTGATACGACCGTCCTGAGGACGACGTTTTTCCGAGATGTCCATCTTCGCCATGATCTTGAAGCGGGACACCAGAGCACCGAGCAGGCGTTTGGGAGGGCTGTCACGTTCCAGCAGTACGCCGTCAATGCGGTAACGAATCCGCACACGATTCTCAAACGGCTCAATGTGGATGTCACTGGCCCGTTCACGAACGGCTTCAGTGATGATCAGGTTCGCCAGTCGAATGATTGGAGCACTGTCGTCTTCATCACCCTGCAACGCTGCAGCTGCTTCCACATCGGTGAAGTCAATCTGCGTTTCCGTGAACTCGGAAATCATGGAGTCCACAGACTCCGTTTCAGACTGCCCGTAGTGGCGATTGATTGCGGCAGTGATTGATTCCAGCGGAGCCATGACCGGACGAATGTCACGATTGAGCACAAATCGCAGCTTGTCGAGGATCTCAATGTTGTTCGGATTGCTCATGGCAATCGTCACCGAATCGCCGTCTGACTCAATCGGCAGTACCAGATTTTCGCGAGCCATGGATTCTGTCACGAGCTCAATCACGCTGTTGGAGATCTGCCTCCCCTCCAGCTCAATGTACTCGTAGCCGAATTCCTCAGCCTGGGCTCGACCCAGATCACCGCCGTTGATGTATCCCAGGCGAACCAGAGCATCCTCCGGGGTAATCCCCAGATTGGCCGCCATTCCGCGAGCTTCTTCAAGCTGCGAGTCGCCGATGGTACCGTCATCGACAAACCGCTCCAGCCAGTCACGCATTCCCTGACTCCGCTACGACGTTATTCTGCTGTGTTGTATCCACTGGATCAAATCCACTGTAACACTCCTGAGGTCGACAGGCGACACCCCGGAGCCATCCGGACTGAATGTAGTAACTGGAGAAATCCCGCAGCGAGGTTCCAGCACTTCGCATGGGGGTCCCTGCTTTCAAAGCCCTGACCGCTCTCTGTACAGATTCAGCCCCTTGCCTTTGTGAGTTGTCTGCACAGGCCATCCGGCCTGTAACTTCCACACAGGATCGAAGTTAAAGTGACCGATTCGGTCCTGTAGACACTATTCGACAGCCACCGAAAGGGGCATCAGGAGACAACCTGCTGAGATGGGATTCTGAAAGGATTCAGATTGTGGCAACTACCGGGAATCGGCGGCATTGGCCCCGTGCTCATCAGAAAACACAGCCTCGTTTGCCGGAATTCCCGAAAACTACCGATCTATGCAGACGATTTGACCGTCAGAATTCATAAAGATCAAGCTAAAGCCCCGGACCTTCACAGGGAATTCCGAGTGCACGGCGACAGAATCTGCACCCTTGACGTCAGTTGCGAGCCTGCGGTTCCGCGGCAGCAGCGGCTGCGGCCGTTTCCGCGTCCGCCGCAGAATCCCGCACCGATGACTGTCCATTTGGCTCTGCTGCAGGCGATGCCCGACGGTATTCACTGCACCCACACAGCATCAGTGCAGCCAGAACCGGCAGCAACAGCAGCCGACTGCAATAACTCTGCTTGCTGACGTCTATTTTCAACATCTTCGCATCCTTTCAGCGCGGCTCTGCCGAGGTTCCCGGGATGTGGCCAGATCCTGCCGGACCCGCTGTGCATCTACCGCTCCCGCGATTCCCTCAGGGTCGTAATTCCACTCGCTGCAACTGCAGTTCGTCAAACCACAAATCGTCATTCGGCACGTCAAGTTTCAATCGGCTGACCTGACCATCGCCATTGCGGATAAATTCCACTGTTCCGTCCCCGAACCACGCAAAGGTCTTTCGCCAGCGTATTCGCCAGAGATTGCCCTGCAGATATTCAAGATCGGCAACAAGTTCAGGGTTCGGCAGCAGACGAAGCACAGGTTTCTGGTCCTCAAGTCGAATCTCAGCATCGCCGTACAGGGGACAGCGATACGTTCCTGCAGTCAGCTCCTCGGCAAATGGTGCCGCTGTCTGTGTCTCGGGCGCTGCCACCGCCGTCGCGATTCGGTCCAGAAAATCCCGGCGACCACTGACGTCCCGTTCTCGTGCCTCCGTTATCCATGCTCCGGGATCACGTCCGAGGTACTGGTCAGCGATCGCAGTCGCCAGGGCTGATGACAATCCGGTCATGCTGTTGGTGAGCACAACTATTCCCAGCTGCTCCTCGGGGACAAGCAGCACCCGGGAATACATACCGTCATAGCCGCCCCCGTGTCCCACCATGCGGCGTCCAGCATAGTCGGAAAGCATCCAGCCCAGTCCACAGGAGCGAAAATGCGTCTGCGGGTTTCGCTGCAGGGCTGCCTGCGATACTGACATCACCGTGTGTGCTGACCACATCCGATGCGCTGCTTCCTGTGAAAACAGCTGCTGACCATCATCCCGCTGCCCATGACGCAGCTGCAGGAGCAGCCAGCGGGCCATGTCATCCGAGCAGGAAATCAGACCGCCCGCAGCAGCCATCGTGTCCCACTCCACCCACGGCAGCACCCGATTTCCGTCCAGTTCCGTACGATGCGGTGAAGCGACATTGGTGAGGTCACCAAGCGCACGAACAGATGTCTGCGTTCGTGTCATCTGCAACGGGTCCAGAATTCGCTGCTGCACATACTCGCTCCAGCTCTGCCCGCTCACACCAGCAATCACCTCTCCGGCAGCAAGGAACATCAGGTTCGAGTAACCGAACTCCGCGCGAAATCGCTGCTTCACCGGCAGATGCCGAATTCGCCGCAGCACCTGTTCCGGAGAATATGGTGTCCCCCACCACAACAGGTCACCGCTGAAGGTCGCCAGACCACTGCGGTGACACAGCAGATCATCAATGCGAAGCTCGGCAGAAATCCAGTCTTCATTGAGCTGCAGCCATGGCAGGTGCTGCTGGACCCGATCTTCCCAGCCAACTTTTCCCTCATCCACCAGCATCGCCATCGCTGCGGCGGTAAACGCCTTGGTGTTGGACGCGATGGCAAACAGCGACTGACCATCAACCGCCTGGTCTTCGTCCGCCCGCAGTCTGCCAAAGCCCTGCGAAAGCACAACTTCGCCGCGATGAACAATCGCAACAGACAGGCCGGGAACTTCCCAGTGCTGCCGCGCTTCCTCAATCTGTTCGCTGAGCCGGGCTGACGCCGGCGGTTCCGCGGCGTGCACGATCACACTGCCGATTGCAGGCAACAGCAGCGAGTACACCAGCGTGTAAACCGCTGCGCCGATCCTTGAGCTGTCGATCCTGTTCACAATTCCTCTCCCTGATCAGTGCCGACGAACAGATTCAGTGCCGGGAACGCATTCACACCTGCGAAAGCAGCGAAACCTGCAATCCACCCGCTGGCGTTTCTGCAGCGAGGAAGGTTTCAGTGTGATGCCCTGTCGGCAGGTTGTCGAGTCTGCTGCGGAATCAATTCATCGCTGTCTCGGCTGACATACGGGTTCTTTGCATCTGCGGCATGCACAATCTAAAACAGGGCCTTGCCGAAAGGAACGGAAGCATTTCCAGCCGCTTTCGCGACAATACCAGACAAATTCAGTGGAGCCTTCCTGATGACGCAGCCTGTGCCTTCCCGTATTTCACGCCGCCATGCCCTCCACAGCACTCTTGCCTGGACGGGCGCGGCAGTGCTGCAGCACTCCGCGGGAAATGCTGCGGGCTTTACCAGTCCGAATGAACGGCCCACGATCGCAGCAATCGGAACGGGCAGTCGCTGGTATCAGCGGGCGACCGGACGGGACAGTGATTACGGTTCCGCGCCGCGAATGAGACAGCTCGCGGACTATGTGGCCGTGTGTGATGCCGACTCGTATCGCCGCGATCTCGCCACCGGAATCGTTCGCGACTGGACGGATAAAGTTCCCGCCAATGTCGCGGACTACCGCAGGATTCTTGATGACCAGAGCATTGATCTGGTGCACATCTCCACGCCGGATCACTGGCATGCCAAGATCGCCATTGAAGCCATGCTGGCCGGCAAGGATGTTTACTGTGAAAAGCCCATGACGCTGACCATTGAGGAAGGTCAGCTGATGTCGCGGATCTGCAGGGAAACCGGCCGGGTTTGTCAGGTCGGCACACAGCAACGCAGTGATCGTGCCTTCATTACCGCAATTGCACTGATTCAGGCCGGACGACTTGGCAAGGTCCATAAGGCCACCTGCAGTATCGGAGGCGCACCCACCAGCCCGGAGATTCCCGTTGCCGCTGCCCCCGCTACGCTCGACTGGAACCTCTGGCTGGGACCTGCCCCGGAAACTGAGTTCCGTTACCTTGCCGGCGACAACGGTGAGACACAAAGCTGGTCCCGCTGCCACTACGAATTCCGCTGGTGGTATGAATACTCCGGTGGAAAACTGACCGACTGGGGCGCTCATCACTGCGACATCGCCACCTGGGGACTGGGCAAGACCGAAACCGGACCGGTCAGCATTGATCCGGAAATGGTGAAACATCCGGTGGAATTCAGAGATGGCCACCCGACTGATCCGACGCGCTACAACACGGCCACAGAGTTCCTCATTCGAGCAAAATTTGCGGACGAAACGGAAATTGAAATCCGCCACGACCAGGGCAATGGCATTCTGTTTGAAGGCAGCGCAGGGCGGATCTTCGTGAATCGCGGGCGGCTGACCGGCACACCCGTGGACGAACTGAAGAACAACCCACTTCCCGATGATGCACTGCGGACCGTCTATAAGGATCGCGAACTGACCGATCACTTCCTGAACTTCATCACTGCCTGCCAGGATCGCAAGGACCCGATTTCCGATGTGCACAGTCATCATCGTGCACTGTCCACCTGTCACCTCGCCGGGATCGCAGCCCGACTTGGGCGAAAGATCTCCTGGAACCCCGACGAAGAAAAGATTGAAGGCGATGCCCAGGCACAGGCCCTCGTTGGACGTGAACCGCGGAAAGGATTTGAGATTCAGCTGGGCTGATTCGCGGGCGGTAACCTGACCGCTGTCTGTTCGGACAAGAGCTGACAATTCGCGGGGCCGCAGCTAAGCCGGAGCTGTTCGCGCCCTGAGATTGTCAGCTGGATTGAGCCCGTTCGTGTTCCAGCAGGTGGTGACCCGCGATTACATCCTGAGAATTACCGGGGGTTGGCCTGACTGAGCGACATCAGGCACTAGCCGACTTTCACGACCTCGATCAGCAGAGCGGCCAGCGTAGCCCCCAGGAATGGCCCTGCAATCGGAATCCATGCATACCCCCACTTGCTGCCGCCCTTGCCGGCAATCGGCAACACTGCGTGCGCCAGACGCGGTCCCAGATCACGCGCGGGATTAATGGCATACCCGGTCGTGGCTCCCAGACTCAGACCAATTGACCAGACGACAGCGCCCACCAGCGGAGCTACCGCCGCACCTTCAGCCTGAGCAGTGATGGCGGTGGCAATGAGAATGAGTGCAAAAGTACCGATGGCTTCACTGAGCAGATTGGCGACGGGGTTTGAGATCCCCGGTCCCGTACAGAAGATGCCGAGTTTGGTGCCGGGATCCGGAGTGACTTCCCAGTGCGGCAGATAGGCCAGCCAGACCAGACATGAACCACAGAATGCTCCGGCAAGTTGTGCCAGCATGAGCGGGACGGCCTCTGCAACCGTGGTCGTCCCCTGCACAACTCCGGCAAGAATCCCCGCCGGATTCAGGCTTCCCGATCCGCCGGCAAACAATGACACGGCA
>JALRDR010000877.1 GCA_023262145.1 Planctomycetaceae bacterium
GGCAGACGCGCTAGCTTCAGGAGCTAGTGGGAGTAAATCCCGTGGAGGTTCGAGTCCTCTCTTGCGCATCTTCAGAAAGCCTGATGTTCGGTTTACGAACATCAGGCTTTTTTGTTGCCGGCCACTGCCTTCTCCGCCGGCTGCCTTCTCCGCCGGCTGCCTTCTCCGCCGGCTGCCTTCTCCGGGCGCAATGGTGCAGTCCTGCTGCCAATCACCCTGATCGCGATCGTGCGTTCAGACGCCGCTTTCAGGCAATCTCCTGACACTGGTCTGCGGCGGAAAGCTCAGCTGGCTTCGCACTGTCACAGTCCATGCGACCGGTGTCACATCATTGACTGTGCCCGCACCAGCTCCCAGCATCGATCTGCTGCTTTGCCAGGAGCAGCCGGGGGGCGTCCCTCAAACCCTGCTCGTGAGGCAGTCGGACACTGAACATCGATTCGTCATTCAGCCCCCCGGGAAGAATTCAGCGGCAGAGCAGACGGCGGAGCAGGGCACACAGGGCAAAAGAACAGGGCACGACCTGTTCATGCACTCAGTTACTGCTGAATGTCAGCCATGAGGAACACTTCTGAGCCAGTGCCGATACGGAGTCTGCTCCGCGCAGCACAAGCGATCGCAGCGGTTGCATAACTCAGTTTCGCAGCAAAGCGTGGCGATGGCTCAGAAAATGCCGAGCATATCGCGAGCATCGTCGGTCATACGCTCCGGAGTCCACGGCGGCGACAGAGTAATCTGCACGGTGGCTTCATCGATATCCTCAAGTCGCTCCAGCGCCATCTTTGCCTGCTGCACCAGCTGCGGTCCAGCCGGACAGGCAGGGCTGGTCAACGTCATCTCCACAGCGACCTTACTGTCCGTCTGATTCACGGAATAGATGAGTCCCAGATCGACGATATTCACCATCAATTCAGGATCGATTACCTGACGCAATGCATCAATCAACTGTTCGTCGGTTGCCACAGAAGTCTCCCTGTTTACAGCGCGGCCCAGACAGCACCGTCTCGAATTTCAACCGAAAACACACGAATGGCCTCTGTTGCCGGCATGCACATCGCTCTGCCGGATGCCAGATCAAATCTGGCAGAATGTCGAGGACACACAATGCTGCAGTCGATCAGTTCACCATCAGTCATCGGCTGGCCGTCATGAGAACAGACATCCTCAATGACAAACCACTGATCACCAATGCGAATCACGAGGGCAGGAATGTCGTCAACGAAGACACTCCGACGTTCCCCTGATTGCAACTCATCCGTACCAATCACCCGTTCCATTCGTCACCCTGTGCGCTGTTGAATCTGAGCAGTCTCTGCTGTGCCCGATGTCAGTTCTCGTCCTCGTCTGCAGAAATCAGACTCGTTTCCATGGTCTCAATCCCCAGTTTCTTCTGAACCGTTCGACTGAGCGTCTCACGCACCACGGGAATTGGAATACGATCGTACACCTGCTGGAAGAATCCCTCCACAATCATGTGCATTGCTTCATTCCGAGTGATCCCGCGGCTCATGCAGTACAGAATCTGATCCTGATCCACCCGGCCTGTCGTCGCACCATGAGTACAACGAACGTCGTCCGCCTCAATTTCCAGTCCGGGAATTGAGTCGCAGCGAGCCGTTTCGCTCAGCATTAATGCATCTGAACGCTGGTAGCCATCTGTCTGCTGAGCAGGCAGGTCAACCTTGATCATCCCACGCCAGATCACACGCGAATCATCCCGCAGAACTTCTCTGTAAAGCAGGTCACTGTGAGTTCCCTGCTGCTGGTGATTCTGCTGAGTGTAGTAGCTGAGTTTCTGACGCCCACTGGTAAAGGTGACCCCATTGACCTCAGCAGTCGCCGCCCGGCCAGCAAGATTGATGTCCTGATGGATATGCGACAGCTTCGAACCCAGCCCCACGACTGTCCACTGCAATGAGCCGTTGTTGCCCACTACGCCGGTCTGGTGAGCAAAGTGCCAGCTGTTATGGTTCCAGTTCTGCAGTTGCACATAACGCAACTGGGCATCTCGTTCCACGATCAGTTCAACACAGCCGACATGCAGACCAGCACTGCCTTCATCGGCAGATGCGGTCTCTTCAAGCAGAGTTGCCCGGGCCCCTTCGTCCACGATGATCAGCGTGTGACTGAAATCGGCAACACCATCCTGAGTATGCGTGATCAGACTGTGGATCGGGAGTTCAAGCTCCACCCCACGCGGCACATAAAGCACCGTGCCGCCAGTCCAGAACGCAGCATGCCACGCCGCAAATCGATCCGCATTCGTCGACACAGCACGCCGCATGAAGAACGGCTCAAGCAGCTCTCGATGACTTTCCAGCATCTGCTGCAGGTCACCAAAGAGCACTCCCCTGGCCGCCAGAGCTTCGGAACCGCTGAGCTGCGACAGGTGACCATCCTGGTGCACGATCCGACCGCCATATTCAGCGTGATCCCCCATCAGAGCCGCCACGGAACTTCCTGAACTTCGTTCGCGGAGCGGACGGAATCGCGCTGCGTTGAACGGACGCAGGTCAACGCGTTTGAATTCTTCCTGAGATAACTCGACGGAAAGCAGGTGCTCGTACTCAGCAAACGCCGCCCTTCGCGCCTGAGTAATCCAGTCAGCCTCCTGCCGTCCGGCAAGAAACTGTTCAAATACTTCCGCGCTGAATCCTGTTCGTCCTGGATCTGTTGTTACCAGCGACATTTCAAATCCCATTCAGTGGTTCAAGAAGAACAGAGCCGTCGCATACGGCATTCCGCCTCCCGGCACCGCTCTGTTCAGTTCCAATTCTTCCGGTGTTTCACTG
>JALRDR010001026.1 GCA_023262145.1 Planctomycetaceae bacterium
TCTTCCGCCCCGTAATTCCGCAGCATGGCCCGCACGGAGACCTGCTGCCCCACTGCCAGCGCATGCGGCGGCAACACCAGCTGTTCCAGAGCGAGGTTCGGGGTTCTGGCAAGCGACGAATTGGCTTCAGTGGATGAAACAACCGGCAAAAGCACCAGTTCCACGGGAATCGCCTGATCCTGCAACCGTTTGCTGAAGGAATCTCCTGCAGACTCCTGAAACTGCTGCCAGTCCGCTGGCTGGAAATCGCTGAGCACAATCAGTTCGCGGCGGCCATGCGACATTCGCTGAACCAGACTGAGCGCTGCATCCAGTGATTCCGCTACCGAACTTGCTCCCATTCCTGCAGTCAACTGTCGCAGCCGACGATTCACAGCCCGGGCATCAGATACCGGCTGATCAAATAATGGTGTCGGAACCCCGCCAGTGAGCAGTACGGCAAACTCAGAACCGGCCGGAGCTGAATCGATCAGACTGCAGGCAGTCTCCACGGCCGCGTCAAATCGTGTCCCGGCAGGATCCGCGACGTCCATCGAATAGCTGTTGTCCAGCAGAATCACCAGAGAAGCAGGGGTGTCTCCCGCGGGAATGCCGGAACCCGTGAGGACCGGGCGAGCCATCAGCAGCGCCAGCAACGCCGGTATGGCACAACGAATGAGCAGCAGGATCAGCTGGTCCAGCCGAAATCGTCTGCGGTTGCTGGAGATGACAGATTCCAGCAGATGCATCGCTGCCCAGTCCACAGTGCGAAATCGACTGCGGTTGAGCAGATGAATAATCAACGGAATGCTCAGCGCAACGGCACCGATCGCCAGCAATGGATTCAGAAAACTCACGGTGATCGCCTCCGCACGGCCAGCCATGCAGCCAGCGCGTCTGCCATTGGCTGGTCAGTGGTCAGCGACACATGACTGATTCGCTGCCGATTGCAGCCCTTTGCAAGCGCATCCCGATAAGCAGCCAGTTCAGCCAGATAGGCGCGACGCAGTTGAGCCGGATCAACCAGGTGACGAACGTTTGCCTGCTCCATCGACTGAAACTGAGTCCACTGGCGGAATGGAAATTCCAGCTCATCGCGATCCCAGATCTGAAACAGCAGCACTTCATGGTTGGCATGACGAAACTGAGCCAGCGACTTCATCAGCCGGTCCACATCGGCAAACAGGTCGGAAATGACAATGACCAGGCCGCGACGATGGATGCGGGCAACAATCTCCTGAAATACATCGGAAAGCGCTGTCTCATTACCCGGCCGGGATACAGCCAGCTCCTCGACAATGGCGTTCAGATGTCGCGGTCGGGAGCGCGGAGGAATATAACGACGAATCGCTGTATCAAATGTCACCAGCCCCACACTGTCCTGCTGCTGCAGCATCAGCCATGCCAGACAGGCCGCCGTACGAACGGCATACTCGTGGCGGGAGACACCACTGCCACCGGAACCGCAATAACCCATCGAACCACTGCAGTCCACCAGAATCGTGCACCGCAGATTTGTCTCTTCCTCGTACTCCCGGATGTACAGTCGGTCCGTCTTGCCGTACAGCTTCCAGTCGATCGTGCGGATATCATCGCCACGCACGTACGAACGATGCTCCCGGAATTCCACACTGAATCCCTTGTGCGGAGACTTGTGCAGACCCGATGCAAATCCCTCAACCACCTGTCGAGCCAGCAACTGCAGCCCCGACACGCGGCCAATATCCGCGGACGTCAGTACGTCTGAAACCTGAGTCATGGGAGACCTACAGTAACTGCTTCTGGGGGCGAGGAACTTCGCTGATCAGACGACGGATGAGCTCATCCACACTCACACCCTCCGCCTCTGCACTGAAGGTCGGAACGATACGATGACGCAGCACCGGCAGAGCCAGCTGTTCAACATCTTCAAGAGTCACGTGATAGCGGCCACGCAGCAGTGCTCGAGCCTTCGCAGCCAGAACCAGCTGCTGACATGCTCGGGGGCCAGGTCCCCAGTCGATCAGCTCCCGAACCCAGTCCGCAGTTCCCGGATCCTTTGGTCGAGCAGCTCGGACCAGATCAAGCACAAAGTTCTTCACATGCTCCGGCAACGGGACCAGCCGCACGATCTCCTGAAACTCCACAATTTCTTCGCCGGTAAGCACATGCTGAATCTCAGCAACATGCCCCGATGTGGTTCGGTCTATGATCAGCGACTCTTCATCGCGAGATGGATATTCCACAATCACGTTGAACAGAAATCGGTCCCGCTGAGCCTCCGGAAGCGGATAAGTACCTTCCTGCTCGATCGGATTCTGAGTCGCAAGGACGAAGAATGGCTCCTGCAACTGATAGGTTGTGCCGCCAACTGTCACCTCGTGCTCCTGCATCGCCTCCAGCAATGCGGCCTGCGTCTTGGGAGGAGTACGGTTGATTTCATCCGCCAGCAGCATCTGCGTAAAGATCGGACCTCGATCAAACACCAGATCGCGATGCCCCGTCTCACGGTTTTCCTGAATGATGTCTGTCCCGGTGATATCTGCCGGCATCAGGTCCGGAGTAAACTGGATGCGATGAAAGGACAACTGCATCGATTCTGCCAGAGACCGCACCATCAGCGTCTTGGCGAGCCCGGGAACACCTTCCAGCAGACAGTGCCCCCGCGCCAGGATGGCAATCAGCAACTGCTCGATTACCTGCTCCTGGCCGACCACGATCCGCCCTACCTGATCACGCACGCGGCGGCAGGCTTTCACCAGCCGAACCGCTCGCTCCTGATCTGCAGAGGACAGTTTTTCACTTTCTGTGGACATATCAAATGCACTTCCTGAGTAAATTAGGGTAAGCACTGGCAAGCAGCAGGCAGGGAACCGAGCAGGAAATTCTGAAGACAACCCCCGGGATGCAGTTCGCGCGGATGACACGCGAATTGCCTCGGGATCCCTGTTGCACGCAGTCTGCCTGACAATCCAAAGGGCAGCACAGCGGGAACCAGGAGAAAACAGTCTGCTTGAACATGTCCGCAGGCAGTTCGTCGACTGACGCTGATCAGACAATTCACGGGGAAGGAGAACAGGACGGAGTGAACAATCGGCTGCGATTAATCGGAGGCAAAACGCCAACACCGATCAAGTGCTGCGATCCACTGCAGGCGGGTCCGGAAAAGTAGGGGAAACTCAGGGCCGTTGCAAGCAACCAGCCGCGAATTCAGCTCACAGCCTGCAGGCTACTGACGATCCTCACATCACTTTCGTCATCGACAAAATTCGAAAATCTCAGAGAGAATTTCTGACCCACCACAGAACCTGACTGTCACGGTTGAGCTTAGAATGCGGCGATTCGCCAGCTGATCGTGGATCAGACCGCAGCCAGTCCGCTCAGCTCTTCCCTCAGACACAGCATCCGCTTCCACAGGAGCAGTCCTCGATTGAATGCAGCCGTTCCCGATAATCTCCAGACCACCCTCGCAATAACACTCGTTCTGTACCTGCTGGTGATGTATGCCATCGGCTGGTTCGCGCAAAGTCGGGTTCATGACACTGCCGATTATCTGGTTGCCGGTCGCCGACTGCCGCTCTCCCTGGCGTGGCTGACAATTCTCGCCACGTGGTTTGGAGCCGGCACACTGCTGACCGCTGCCGATGAAGTCTATGATTCCGGCCTGCAGGCGACCGCTCTGGATCCACTCGGGGCCGGGTTCTGCCTGCTCATCGCCGGCTGGTTTGTTGCCGGTCCGATCTGGAGAATGCAACTGCTCACTGTGCCGGACCTGTTCTGCCAGAGATATGGCCGCAGCGCAGAACTCCTGGCTGCCGTGATTCTGGTTCCCAGCTACTTTGGCTGGATTGCCGTGCAGTTCACTGCACTTGCCGGCATTCTGCAGCTGTTCTTCGGAATCGATCCGAACATCGGAATCCTGCTGGTGGCCGTCGTCGGTACCGGCTACACACTCATGGGAGGAATGTGGTCAGTCACCCTGACCGATGCGGTACAGATGACACTTGTGCTCGGTGGGCTGGTGCTGCTCACGGTGACCGTCCTGCAGGAAATTGGTTCCGGAGAGGTGATCAGTGGATTGGAGCGCCTGCTGACAGAAACTCCCGAGACACAGAAAGTGCTCATTCCTGCTGCCGATCTGCAGACCTTCATGGGATGGTTCGGTCTCTTCGTGACCGGTGCCCTGGGAAACATTCCGGCCCAGGATCTGATGCAGCGAGTGTTTTCATCCCGCAGCGAACAGGTCGCCCGCCGTGCCTGCCTGATTGCCGGGGGCATGTACCTGCTCTGCGGTGCCATGCCTCCACTGCTGGCTTTGTCAGCACATCTGCTGCTGCCCGACACCGTATCTCAGGCCGTTCTGCCGGCACTGGCTGCACGTCTGTTGTCACCGGCAATGTCCGTGATCTTTCTGCTCGCTGTACTCTCCGCAATCCTCTCCACCATCGACAGCGCTATCCTGTCGCCAGCCGGAGTCCTTGCACAAAATGTCTTTCCCCGCTTCACTGCAACACCGGCTCTGAAACTCAATCGGATCTCAGTACTGCTGGTGGCGGGATTCAGCCTGATGGTTGCGTATGCCGGAGAAGATGCGTGGTCGCTGCTGGAGGAGGCCTACCTGATGACACTGGCGGGGCTGTTTGTGCCAGTAATGTTCGGAATCCACACCATTCCCCGCAGCCAGGTCCCGGGAATCGCTTCCATGCTGGCCGGGATCGTCAGCTGGATCGTGCATCCTCTCTGCGGCTGGGAAGAATTCCTGCTCGGCCTGCCCTTTTTCTCATCACTGCACTGCCCGGTCGCCATTGGCACAACCCTCTGCAGTCTGCTGGCATATCTCATTGCCGAACCACCATGGACAATTCAACGCTGCTCCGCGGAAACGATGTCTGCAGCAGACCTGCAGAACGTCGTCCCCCATCGCTGACAGACGTACCATGCACTCCTCGCGGCTGAAATCTCCCACCCCACTCGACATAATGCAATTCCCTCTGCAAATCCTTTGCGGAGCTGTCAATTTGTCATTACTCAATGACCGGAAAATGCTGATGCTGCATCATTCCATTGCGCTGATGACCCTTACACGACTGTTTGTGATCATCACATCCGTCAGCAGCCTGCTGCCGGCCAGCGCCTCCGGCCCGAATCTGGTCGTGATCCTCGTTGACGATATGGGCTATGGCGATCCGGGCTGCTTCAATCCAGAGTCACGAATCCCGACTCCCAACATTGACTCCCTGGCTCGGGATGGCATGAAATTCACCGATGCTCACGCCCCCGGCCCCCTGTGCCATATGTCCCGCTATGGACTTCTGACGGGACGCTACCCGTTCCGCACCGATGTCGGCGTCTGGCCTCGCCAGCCGCTCATCGCCGCAGACCAGATGACCATCGCCACGCTGGCCAGGGATGCCGGTTACCGCACGGCTATGGTCGGCAAGTGGCACTGCGGATTTACGGAAAACGGATACAACAATCCACTGCCAGGCGGACCCGTCGATCGCGGGTTCCACTCCTTCTTCGGGATTCGAGCATCCACCGACATCCCACCCTACTTCTACATCCGCAATGATCGTGCGATTGCGCCTCCAACGCTGCAGGTGCAGGCAAACAACAGTCCGGACTGGTCACCAATTCAGGGCGCCTTCTGGCGGGCAGGAGGAATTGCTCCCGATCTGCAGCTGCCACAGGTGTTACCTCGCTTCACCAGTGAAGCCATCGCAGTGATTGAACAACACGCCCGAAATAAAGCCGCTGAACAACCGCTGCTGCTGTATCTGGCCTACCCGGCTCCACACACACCATGGCTGCCCACCGATGAATTCGAGGGCAGGAGTGGAGCTGGTCTGTATGGCGACTTCCTGATGATGGTGGACGCAGAAATCGGCCGTGTACTGCAGGCACTGAATTCCGCCTCCATGACCAATGACACGCTGCTCATCTTCACTTCCGACAACGGCCCCGTCTGGTACGAAGAAGATGTCGCTCGCTTCAACCATGACTCCAGCGGCGGACTCCGTGGAATGAAAGCAGATGCGTGGGAAGGAGGACACCGGATGCCGTTCATCGTCCGCTGGCCCGCTGCAGTACCACCTGGCACGACCTCCGAGCAGCTGGTCTGCTTTACTGATCTGCTCGCAACATTCGCTCAGGCACTGAATGTACCGCTTCCGGATACGGCCGCGCCGGACAGCTTCAGCTTTCTGCCGGAACTCACCGGAACCGATGCTCGTAATACCCCGCAGCGTACTCAATTTGTCATGCGCCCCGGCAGCGTCAGATCAATGGCTACCATCCGGTCCGGCCCCTGGAAGCTCATTACGGAACTGGGCTCCGGCGGGTTTACTCGACCCAGTCGACTGCAACCGGAACCCGCCGGGCCAACCGGACAACTTTACCGAATGGACCATGATCGAAGTGAAACAGACAATCTGTTTCTGCAACACCCGGACACCGTGACCCGCCTGCAGGAGGAACTGCGGTGGATCATGGATCACCCCGCCAGCAGGCTGCTTCCTGCCGAACACTAGTTCTGCAGATAAGTGTCATGAAGCTCTGTCAGTTGCCTGACAATTTCCGGATGCAGGTCTGCCATATTCGTGGCCTCTCCGGGATCATTACGGATATTTACAAGCACATTCTGCACAGTCTCCCATTTGCCGGTGGAGTTACCCGTGTCACGTGTACGGCCAATCAGTTTCCAGTCGCCCAGGCGAACTGCCCATTCCGGATTAACGCCGGCACCGACCTGCCAGTGCAATGCACTGTTCTGATGCGGCGAATCCGCAGCCGCGTCCCGCACAACATCAACCAGACTCAGCCCGTCCAGAGCTGCCTGCGGAAGCGCGACCCCCGCTAACTCTGCAACCGTGGGTAACCAGTCACAGGCATGTGCCACCTGCTCCCGGACTTCACCAGCCGGCAGTGTATCGGGCCATGAAATGACCGCCGGGACGCGAATTCCACCCTCCAGCAGACTGAATTTCGCCCCACGATGCAGACCTGCACTGCCACCGCCAAAGTGGGCCCGCTCCTCTGTCGAGTGACCGTTGTCGCTCTGATAAATCACGATCGTGCGACGACGCAGGTCCAGCTGCTGCAGCAATTGCAGCAGCTTGCCGAGTCGCTCATCCTGAGCAGCCAGGAATGCAGCGTAAAGCCGGCGAGGATCCTCCATATTCGCAAAATGCTGCAACCAGTGCGCATCCCCCTGATACGGATAATGCGGCGTATTCAGAGCGTAATACATGAAGAACGGACGCTGACTGTGCTCGCGAATAAAGTCTGCAGCCTCGGCAAGCATCAGATCGGGGAAATACCCACCGTCCCGATATACCTCCTGCCCGTTCTTCCAAAGGTCGTGAGTATTCGGGCCGGACCAGTAAAAGAAGTGGGAGTAATTATCGATGCACCCGCCCATGTGCCCAAAACTGACATCAAATCCCTGACGCTGCGGAATCGTCTCTTCCGTATAACCCAGATGCCATTTCCCGATATGCGCCGTCGCGTAGCCAGCAGCCCGAAACATCTCCGCCATCGTCTGCTCTGCAGGTGGCAATGCCCCACTGCCGCCTTGCTGCGATGCACAGTTGCCCGGCACACCCGCTCGCACCGGCCACCGCCCGGTTAATGCCCCCGCGCGCGACGGTGAACAGACTGGTGCTGCAGAATAGAACTGACTGAACCGAACGCCAGTTCGCGCCAGCTGATCCAGTGCCGGTGTCACCAGATCATCCGACCCAAAACAACCCGCATCCACCGTCCCCTGATCATCCGCCAGAATCAGTATCACGTTGGGCGGTAACTCAGCCGCCGCTGCCTCAACAACAGCCGCAAAAATGACACACCCGAACAGCACCGGATTACACAATCTCAGTTTCATTGCACTCACCATTTCCAGAACTACATAACAGAGTCTGCTGAATGCCTCAGCTCTCAATTGAATGCCCGGTTCCACACGACAATCCCTGCTACAGGCAGCCGCGAACCATCTTCCGGCAATTCCACAAAGGTGCTAGGATTCAGGGCTGCGGTCACTGGACCAGTCTCCAGTCGGCTCAACAGTCACAGAGTAACAGGAGTGATTTGATATGGCTCGCCGACCACAGGCCCCCCGCGTCACGAGCGGCAGCACGGTCTATCGAGTCGAATGGACTGAAGATGTGCCCGCCGTTGTGCAATACAAAGTCACTGCAGCCACACCCAACAGTCTGCAACTCAGTTGCGACGACGGGAGTATTGAAGTTTCCGGCGCGGAAGAACTGCAACTCATCGCAGCATCCTGGAACGATGCCATCGACC
>JALRDR010001038.1 GCA_023262145.1 Planctomycetaceae bacterium
TCTGCCCCTGTGTTTTTGCAGCCAGTTCATGCACCATTGCTCGGACACATGCCATGGCAGCAACACAACACAACACAGCCCCAGCGTAAGCCAGAATATGAAAGGTGGGTCCCCCAGTCTTTCCTGTTCCAGAATCAGGGTCATCCAGTAGCCATGACGAAATATGGCTGCGACTTCTGCAACTCGTGCCCGAATAGAACCGGAACAGGGTATTTGTTCAGCCCGGACCAACGCCGCCATGGCCTGATCCAGTTCCACGCGATCAAACAGTCCCGGAACCTGGTTCAGCGGGTCGTCACTATAGGAAGCTCCGGTAGAAACAACAGATTGTCGCACAGCCGCATAGTAGGTTTTCATTTCTGCCGCTGCCGGCCCGAACATGTTCTGAGTCCATTCGTCAGCGATTGCCTGTGGATCTGCCGCAGGCTCCCACAAGAGGCGGGCGATGACGTAATAAAGCGGACCATCGAGGGCCCAGTCCGATAGTGAACTCTGACAGTAGTATCGATGAACGCCCAGTTGATGGTAATATTTCAGGTCGGCGCACATTGGTTCAAGAACAGGACGTGGCAGCCTCCACCACATTGACTTACTGACGTAGCCGTAGAGCATGACATCAGGGGTGATGTCCAGCCAGCGATGCAGAAGTTCATCGAATTGCCGATTGGCTGTTGAGGAAGAGTCAGCGACGGGTCGGCTGTAGTCTGCCGGAGCATAGTGGCAGATAAAGGGGACAAGACTGTCAGCAGGCCGGATTGTGTCCGGAGGCTCCGTGTAATTGATGTAGCTCAGAACCAGCAGTTTTCGATCCGGGTGCTTCCGGCTGACCCGTTGCGCGACTTCATTTGCAAACCAGAAGACACGGTCACCGACGAACACTTGTCCCTCGGCCAGCCCCTGTCTGGTAGTTCGTCCACCGCTCAGCCTTTGATCAAGCCCCCTGCACTCCGCACATTCACACCAGCCATACCCATCATTGGGGCTGATGGAAAGAAATCTCGCATTCAGATCGGCATCAAATACGCGGATCACGTTCGCGGAGAATTCTTCAATTAACTCCTGAGAGGAAACACACAGCTGACTGCCGATCGTCGCGGCAACCCTCTTTCCATCCAGCATTGAATACCACTCGGGGTGATCATCGAAATACCGTGAGGCCGGCATGATCTGAGCAAACGTGTGCACGTCGTGAACATCGCGAGGCCAGTAGTACGAACCACCGTTTACCGCTGCCAGCTGCGGCGGGTACAGCCCATTGAATCCCATCTTCATGCCCCACTGTTCCAGCTGAGGGCTGAAGGACTTGAATAACCGCCAGGAGAACGCGGGGCGTGTATCAATGCTCAGATTGTCCGGCATAATTGCAGCGATCTGCGGCACCAGCTCATGTTCCGGCTCCGGAGTGAGCCAGCGACATCCCAGTGCCTCCAGAAAACGATAAGCAGCATACATTGTTCCACGATCACTGCCGCCGCAGATGACGATCCCATCCGGAACAGAACGCACCACAATGCGTTCATCCTCCAGCAGCAGGTCGTCTGGCAGGTACTTCTGAGCATGTCGCGTGCGTCCGATATCAATGCGGGGTTTCGCCGACGCCTGCTGTTCCGGTACGACGTCCGGACGTACTCCAGTCATTCGCGACAGATAAGCGGCAACTTCGTCCGCAGTTCTGCGAAGTGTCGCACTGGCATCATCCGGCAGGACAATCACGGTAGCGTTGGCACTGGCTTCACCAGACAACTCCTGATCCTGTACCAGCATCGCAGCAATCATCAGCACGCAGGAAAGGGTAGCCATCAGGAAAAACTGTTCGACTCATCTGAATTGTCAGTAATAAGTAACAGCGCATTCTGGCGCTGGGATAGTCTGGTCGAATGCAGATAGTCAGGCAAGGCTTACCGGACCGGTGTTGTCAGTGGCCAGCGGCTCAGTGATGCAGATGTCGATCGCGAGCCTGAAAAACTTCGATAAGACAACAGTCGGCAGTCTTCCATCCGGACTGCGGCGATGGACTGCTCGCACTACCGCGTGCGAATCGTTTCCTCCGTTGACCGACAAAGAAAACGTCTGCCATGGGCCTCATGGATCTGCTTCCGGCAGTATGAGCAACGCGACTGTTGGGGCCAGAGAGCCGCATGGATCGGCCAGATCCTGAAACAATCGCGTCACGACTGAGCGGAACGACCAGGGATCGCCAGGTATAACCGCGTGGCCGACGTCGATGGCATTGCCGGCATGCAGGCAAAACGCCGTTTCACATGCACAGAACGTCAGGCCATTCGCAGCACTTTTTTGAAACTGTGGATCACAATTGCAGCCAGGGCTGAAAAACCGCAGCAGCACAGGTAGATCCCGAACAAAGGGAAGGCACAGATGGCAAAGGATGGTCCGCGGAGCCTGTAAAAGCGGTAGAGAATGTGCATATTCAGCAGGAGGATGGAAACCACCACACCACCGCAAAGGTATAAGTACAGCGGGAAACTGAACCCGATGTACACGGCGGTCCCGACCAGCCCTGCTGCCAGCAGACGAGTACCCAGTTTCATGCTGATTGTCATCGACAGAAAATCAGCAAGCTGAATCATGACCAGCAGCCCAACGGGAACTTTCGCCGCGAACGGCCAGACCCAGGCCATAGCGAGCATCAACACCAGCAGGAACCCAGTCAGCAATACGCTGATCCGCTGCGTCCAGCCGAGATTGAGCGTTGTGGGAAGAGTCCTGGTTTCCAGCAGGAGCTGGGACCATGGCAGGCCCCGACGAAGGACGTCAGTGGTAATTGTTGAACGGAGCGTCCAGCGTTTTGCATGTGTCGCCCGGATCTCCGGATTCAGGCGAATTCGATGCCCGCACTGACGGATTCGCATCCCCAGTTCAATATCTTCAATACATGGCGTGCTGTAGGCTTCAGAGAACCCCTCCTGCGCAAGGAAGACATCCCTGCGAATCGCACCACACCCCGCCCAGAATGTTTCTGCTTCCTGAGATCCGTTCTGATGAAAAATATGATGCAGCAGATTCCGAAAATGGGACACGATTCCCGGGGCTGTCGGCCATTCGCAATACGACCCGAACACAGCAGCGTAGTGCTCTGACTGTGCATCGGCGACAAGCTGAGCCACCGTTGCGGGGAAGACCTGAACGTCGGCGTCGATGAATACCAGTACGTCATGAGAAGCTCTGCGAGCTCCGATATTGCGAGCTACCGCAGGGCCCCTGCTTTCCGGCAGCCGAATGACCAGATCTGCGCCGCAGTCCGCCGCAGTCTTTGCA
>JALRDR010001097.1 GCA_023262145.1 Planctomycetaceae bacterium
GCCCAGAATCTAATTTGACGGTGTATAAAAAATCACCGCCTCTAAAGGCCTTTGTTAAAACTTCAGCTTGTAAAGGGCTGTCGTCCGCACGTCCGAGTCGTTCGCCAGTTCGAGTGCGCGTTTGCGGGCTTGTTCTGACAGTCCGCCCTCTGCGTTGGCCTGCATCCGCCAGGCGATCCGCTTGACCAGCCAGGCCTTGTTGCCGGTGCGAGTCTCATCGCCAAACACTTCAGCGTATTTCGCCTTCAGCTGCTGGACCGTCATTTTTCGGAGGGCAGTCATCTCCTTCGTCATGTTCAGATGCATTGTTCGGGTCTCTCCACGAGTCTCGGGAACGGTCAACGATCGTGGACAGTGAGCACTGTGGCATCAGAAAGCTCAAAGCAGTTTGGGGGGGATGATTGGCGTAATCCGACAAAACACGATAAATTCACTGTCTGCTCTCTTACTCATCGCAATTAACTGTGCCCACCTGTGGAACGTCTCATGGGATATGTTCTTATCGTCGTGGTGGTGGCCATTTTCGTTGGTGCGTTGTTCTGGATCGTCGGAAAGACATTCGGAAGAATCCCGGTTGTGCAGAACTCACCCACACTTGATGACCTGCTCAATCCCGGTGCGAGTGAAGCCATCTCGCGAGCTGAGTCTGAATACTCTCGCAACGCGGAACATTTGTCTGAGACTGTCCGGGGGTTGGCAGATGGTGGTGAAAAAATTGCCGCAGTGAAGGCGTATATGGACGAATCCGGGGTCGGCCTTATGGAAGCAAAGAAAACGGTGGAGGCGTACATCAATAAGTCGGAATGAAAGGCGACCCTGAAAGGGTCAACGATCGTGGACAGTGAGCCCTGTGGCATCGGAAAGCTTAATGCAGTTCGGGGAAGAGTTTCTGAGAGTTTTGTCATAGGGGTTCTCCACAAGAATCGTGGCCCGAGATTGCATGCGGCAGACATCGGTCGCCAGGATTCTGGCGATCTCAGAGACGCATTCGTCGGTGTTCGGACGTGAGCATAAATCACGGTCGCGCATACCGGGGCTCCTCGAAAGGGACGACCCACGGCAACCTTCGCAATGCGACCAGCGTACCGCCTGGCAGAAAACGTCGGGGCGCTTGTCAAATGACACCGCCCGCTCCCATTAACCTACGCACCGCGAGTTCGAAATCACGAACAAGGCTGCAAGAGCTACGCGGCTGTTAACTTCTCGGTCGCGATTAACCAGAGACTCAGAGAGTTTTGTGGTACAATTCGAGGCAACGAGAGGGACCGTAACGGTTTCGTTCGCAGCCTTTTTTCGAGACTTCGAATCGGAGAGATTCGGGTTCCGGACGCGATGGCACGAACGCCCGCAAAAAAGGCGAAAAACAAAAAAACGCCGAGAGGCGACCGCTCGGCGTTTTCTGTAAACTCAAAAACCAGCGCAAGTTCGCTGATTTGAAGAAGCTCCGCACTGGGGACACACCCCAACAGCATCTGTTCTTCGACACAGACAGCGCCGATCCTGACAACATTCATTCTGAGTTCCTGCACTCAATGCCCCCCAGCAGCTCAACTGCTTCTGAGGCGATCAATTCTCCACCTCAACACTCCCTCATCGTATCGCCAGGCCTGCTGCAGGGGCGGCTTCAGCAACACCCTCTTCGAGTAGCCAGTACCGGTCTGCCTCCAAAGGTCCCCACTGCTGCAATTCTCCCCATGGCCAGCGAACACTCACTCCGGACACACGATCGCTCTACCCGGTCCCGAAGAGCTGTCGAGGATCCATTGTCGACAGATAACATCCACCACTCCTGACAAATCGCGTAAGCTCTCGCCCATCAGCGCTCAGCCAAACTCTGAAAGTGGCACCAGCAACGGGGCGATCTCCCTTCCCGCGGAGCTGCAGACCGAGCCAGTGACGCTGACCTCGACCGCCTGCCAGGTTCTGCAAAACGGACACCGGCGTGTTACTGTGACTGACCACCAGATCCGGCCAGCCATCGTTATTCAGATCTCCTGCTGCCAGTCCTCGGCCACGCGCTGGCCGCTGACACCAGTCACCCGCCCTTGCCGAAACATCCACGAACTGACGATCAGAACCGGATAGCTCACTGTGGAGCAGCAGCGGTGGCTGCTCAAACGCCGCTTCAACAGGAAATCGCACGACGTGGCCGTTGACGAATACCAGATCCAGCCAGCTGTCATTGTCGAAATCCAGGAAGGCCGTGCCGAACCCGACATTTCGTACACCCAGACGACCAAGTCCAGCCGCCTGAGAATGCCAGGCAAAGCCACCCGTCCCCATATTTCGATACAATGCCGGC
>JALRDR010001105.1 GCA_023262145.1 Planctomycetaceae bacterium
TGCTATGCTCCCGAAGTATCCAGTTCCACTGCCGCTGCGGCTCAACCGCAGGATCCCGTTGAAGTGACAGCTCCGTACATGTTCCCGATCTGCAGACTGCCAACTCTGCTTCCCGGACTACTGCTCATTGCGGTCCTGGCAGGCACGTCCTGCCCGGTGCGGGCCCAGTCTGCAGGACCGGCGCCGGCTCTGAGTGGCTGGGAGACGGGCTTTCGTGGGTTTGGCATGTTGTTGGGCGAATCGGGTCTGCGTGTGAACGATGACGCAGAGCAGGTGCTCAGCAGCCCCGGCCGTTCGGCAGTAATTGTTCAGGGACAGCTGCATGTCTTTTCACGACAGGACTGGTTACGGCTGCGCAGATTTGTGGCTCAGGGTGGTGCGTTGCTGGTGGTTGGTGAAGAGGCCTGTGAGATCCCGGGGGTAACTCGTTTCAACAGCGGACCGGTAACTTCCGAGCGTGCTGCGGTACAGTATTCCGGTTTCAGCGATGTGCTCACACTGACGCCGGAGCCGGGAACTTCCCTGACCGTGGGTGTTGGCAGTATCGTTGCCAACCGCACGGGCTGGCTTGAGTTGCCGACAGATCATTCGCTGCTCTGGTCCGTGGTGGCTCAGATTCCTGCAGGCAGCCGCCCTGTTGCTGCGGTGGCTGATCCGGTACTGGTACTTGGGCAGGATTCCGCAACGCAGGCCGGAACCATGATTCTTTGCGCTGACCACAGTGTGTTGTCGGACGGAATGCTCTGGCACGGCAACAATTCAATACTCGCCATCAACATTGCGGAGCTGCTGGCAGCCGGGGGGCGTAACCAGTGTGCGATATTGTTGCAGGGGCGTATTTCAGGCCCGGCTGATCAGCCTCGCCAGCGTGCTCCAGTGCTGCTGCCACCAGAACGGATTCCTCGGCCGCGGGCTCCACAGATTCAGCCCCCGGACGAGCCTCCGGATCTTCCGACTCTGATTCGCCGGACAAATGAGTTCCTGGATCTGCTCCAGGAATCCAATCTGGCGAATGAGTGGCTGAGGGATCGACCGCGAGCGGTCGGGCCGGTGCGATGGCTGCGAATAATCTTCTTTCTCGCCCTGCTGGTGGCCGGGCTGCTCATTCTGAGACAGGTCGTCTCGCGATTCCGACCTGGGATGCCCGAGTGGCGACAGCGGGCAATGAAATCATTGGCAGGTGCAATTGCGACGGAGCAGGTTGCAAATTCTGAGTTTGGGCCGGCTGCGGAGATTCTGTGTCGGGAGTTCTGCCGTGAGCTGAGCGGTTCCCGGCTGGAATCAGACTGGCTGATGCTGCGTTCCGCGGTGGCTCAGACGCGCGCCGCTGCCGCCCTGCCCGGACGACTGCAGCGAGGCCTTGATGAAGTGGTCTCAATCGCAGTTCGAGGCAGCAATACGATCATGCCACGGAAGCGGTTCGAGGAACTTGGTCGCAGCATGCGGGAACTGCGGTCCAGGAACCGTCAGAGCCGTCTTTTTCGTGCAGATCACCTGACGCCCGGAATGGTCTCGGCGACGTCTGCGATGTGGTCACGCACCCGTCCGTAGGCATTCAGGGTGTTCAGGAAGGCGACGGTGACCTGAGGTTGTGTCGACGTTTCTGCGAGTTCTGAGAGGTGTCGCTTGCGGGAATCCTTGAGCGCCTGACCAATGGCTCGCTTCAGATTCTTTGTCTGTTCAGCAACTTCCCGATTGGAAGTCCTGACAGCCTCATTAATTCTCGCCAGATACTCGCTGACCTGCTGATGCACATCGTGCAGTTCCCCAAGTTGCGACTCGGTGAACGCCAGTTGCTCCTGACCGAGTTTCTGATGGAAACGGCAGATATTCCGGATGTAATCACTGACCGATTCGTATTCATTGGCCAGTTCCAGCTGACAGCGACATTCTTCCGCAACTGCATGTGGCACGCTGCCGGCAAGCAGATCCGTGACAAAGCGAGAGATTTCATCCTGCATTCGATCGAGGATTTTTTCCCGTTGTTTGAGTTTCTGTACCAGCGCGTCTTCCGGTTCGGATGAGCGGCGAATCTGGTCTGTCCAGACAAGCATCTTTTCGCAGCTTTCTGCCATCTTGATCAGTTCATTGCGAGACTGTTCGACAGCCAGCAGTGGAGTCTCCAGCATGCGGATGTCCAGATCCGTCAGCCGAGGCTGCTCCCGGAAGCCACGCGAGGGGATCCACGTTTCCAGTATCCGCGTGAAGAGCGGGACGAAAGGAAGAAACAGAATGGTGTTGGCAACGTTGAAAATGGAATGGGCAGAAGCAATGCGGGCGTCAATCAGTTGCGGACCGTATTTGTTCAGCAGAAACAGATAGGGCTGGAATAAAGCTGTAATCCAGAGTGCACCGAGCAGATTGAATATGATGTGGAAGTATGCGGCTCTGCGAGCATTCGTTGTGGCCCCGAGTGTCGCCAGATAGGCCGTAATTGTAGTGCCGATGTTCTCCCCCATGACCAGAGCGGCAGCGGTCTCGAACGGGATGACCCCCTGTTGCGCGAGCGTGATGGTGATTCCGAGGGTGGCGGATGAGGATTGTACCAGCATGGTGAGTACACAGCCGGCAAATGCACAGCCCAGGACACCCAGATAGGTGTCCGCGCTGAACACACTGAACCAGTCCTCGAAGTTGGGTGTATCCTTGATGATCTTGCAGGCATCACTCATCAGCTGCAGGCCAAAAAAGACCATGCCCAGCCCCATGACTACGGTGGCCCAGTTGCGGTAGCGATCACCGCGAGAAAACAGGTACACAATTGCCGCGCTGCCGAGCAGTGGCAGCCCGTACTTTCCAATCTTGATCGCAATGATCCAGCCGGTGATTGTGGTGCCGATATTTGCTCCCATGATCACACCGATCGCCTGGGTCAGCGTCATGATTCCACTGTTTACAAAGCCCACCACCATTACTGTGGTGATGGAGCTGGACTGAATCAGTGTCGTTACGCAGGTGCCCACGCCAACCGCCATCAGACGATTGTCGGTCACTGCGGCAATCATCCGCCGCAGGCTGCTTCCGGCAATGGCCTGAATACCCTCGGAAAGATACTTCATCCCCAGCAGGAAGATTCCGAGGCCTCCGATCAGACCGAATGCCAGTTCCAGTTGCTTGTCCGCATCCATTTTTGGGTCACTTCCTGAGCATCTTCCGGGTTCATTAATGACTGGTTAACGGAAGCATGCTAGCGGTGACGAAGTGAACCTGCCAGCACTGGGCACACTTCCGAAGTTTTCCTCGGTATGTAGCAGATTCAGCATGCTGCAATCCCGGCCGTCCGAATCGATCATGCGTCGGCAGTCCGGATGCACTACAGTAGCGCCATTGCAGACTCCCGCCAGTTTTCTTTCGCGGCAGAATGTTCACGATGGACCGCAATGAAGAACCATGAGAATTCCGCGCACCTTCCAGAACAAGACCCCCATCCGGCTCAGCATGACACCCATGATTGATGTGGTGTTTCTGCTGATTATTTTCTTTCTGGTCGCCAGCTACTTCGTGCGTAGCGAGCAGTCCCGTGAGGTCGTGCTGCCGGAGGCAAGCGGGGCCCGGCGTGATACGGACGAATCACTGCCTCATGTCACCGTAACCGTTGAATCTGATGGAACGTATTCGGTGGGTGGTCAGCCGCTCACCGCGGCACAGATCGAGCGACAGCTGCAGGACCTGGCAGAAGCATCTGCCGCCGATGGTCGATCATCCCAGCTTCGCATTCGAGCGGATCAGCAGGCCGATTATCGTGAGATTCGTCAGCTGATTGAACTCGCCGCTGCGCAGCAGATCAGAAGTATTCGCTTTGCGGTTACAGCGATTCAGACCAATTGACAGGGACGGATTTGCAGATGAAACGACCTGTGCGACGAAAGCCGGAACCGGTGGATTCGATGAATGCCCTCATCGATGTGGTGTTTCTGCTGCTGGTATTCTTTGTCTGTGCCGCCACTGGCTCCATTGCCGATCAGATCCTGCCTGCAGACCTGCAGGGCGACGCAACGGAAGCGGTACAGCCTGTGGAACCGCAAACGGTGCAGCGCTGGGAGCACCCGATCCTGCGGATCCGGTTGCAGCCTGCAGCCGGGGATCAGCTGGAGATTCTGCTCAACGATCAGCCGCAGAGTGACACTGAGCAGCTGCGGTCAGCCCTGACACAGCTGGCACAACTTGATCCCGCCTCAACCGTAGTGCTGAGCATTCACGACGATGTGAACGTGGGCCGGTTCATTGCCATCTATGATCTGTGTCAGCAGCTGCAATTTGAAAATATCTCGTTTGCGATCTCTGCTGGTGGGCGCTCACAAGGGTCGACGGGTTCCGGTTCGCTGCCGGTCACCGCTGAGGATGACGCAGCAAATCCCTGACTGCAACGTGGTCGCAGTCGGCATCGCTGCAGTTAGCCGAGTCCGGCGGGCTCGGTTGTTCAGAGGAAGCGAGGGGCTCAGGATTCTTCGCCGGAATCTTCTGCTGCATCTGTTGTTGGTTCGGGTGGAGTGTCATCAGTCATATCGGCAGCAGTTGCTTCCGGTGAACCTGCGGTCGCCGCATCCGTATTCCCTGCGGCCACCGAGCTGCCTGCAGCGGCGACTTCAGCGGTCGTGTCTCCGGCCTGGTCAGCAAAGGCTTCTGCAGGAATAACAGCGCAGGAAACGAGTGTGTCACCGTCGTCGAGCCGAATCACGCGGACGCCCTGGGTGTTGCGGCCGATGGTGCTGATGTCTGCGGCGCGGATTCGCTGAATCTTACCGCGGGAAGTAACCATCAGCACTTCGTCTGATTCAATCACGGACAGCACATCGACCACCTGCCCGTTGCGCTTTGTGGTCTTGATATCCCGCAGGCCCTTGCCACCGCGTCGCTGTCGGCGGTATTTCATGTTGCTGCCGGCGGATGATTCTTCATCGCCGTCTGCAGCAGCTTCTGCGACTTCATCGGGAGCGTCAGTTTCCACGTCGTCAGCGATATCGTCTGAGATGACTGCGTCATCAGCCTCAATAAAGCCGAACGGCGTACGTTTACCATAGCCGTACTCACAGATGCTGAGCATAGTGCGGTCGGCATCGGCGACCACCATACCGACGACGGTTTCGCCCTTCTGCAAAGTGATTCCCTTGACCCCGCGAGTCGCTCGACCCATGGGGCGAGCGTCATTGTGGCTGAAGCGAATCGCCATACCGCCGGAGGTGGACAGCACCAGATCCTGTTCACCGGAGACGATGCGTACGTCGATCAGTGCGTCGTCGTCATCGAGGCGGATGGCAATGATGCCGCCCTTCATCGGGCGACCGTAGGCCGACAGAGCGGTCTTCTTGATCAGGCCCCTGCGAGTCGCGATGACGAGGTACTGATCATCCGGGAAGTGTCTCACGTTGAAGCAGTTGGCGATGCCCTCCCCTTCATCAAGTTGCATCAGATTCGCAAGAGCGCGGCCTTTTCCGGTCCGCGCCTGCAGGGGCAGATCATAGACCTTGATCCAGTGTACCTTGCCACGATCCGTGAAGAACATCAGGTAATCGTGAGTACTGGAAACGAACAGGTGTGCAATCGGGTCTTCATCGTTGGTGGTTGCTCCCTTGATTCCCTTGCCACCACGATTCTGAGCTTCATAAACGTCCAGCGGAGTTCGTTTGATGTAGCCCTTCTGTGACAGGGTTACCACCATGGGTTGCTCAGCGATCAGAGCTTCCTTGTCGTAGTCACCCAGTTCCTCGTCATCGATTGTTGTGCGGCGGGCGTTGGGGAACTTCTGCTTGAGTTCTTCCATGTCGGCACGGACCACGGCACGCAGATTGGCTTCATCAGACAGCAGTCGCAGATATTCGGCGATGTTCTCCAGCAGGTTGTGGTGTTCGGCCGCCAGTTTCTCACGCTCGAGGTTTGCCAGAGAACCCAGCTGCATGGATACAATTGCTTCGGCCTGATTGGCTGACAGGAAATACTCGGAGGCTTCACCGTTTTCAGACTGGAACGAGGCAAAGCCGGAGTCACCGAGTGCGCGGGAGATCAGTGGCGCAGGGATGGGGATCTTCTGCAGGGCTTCCTTGGCGGCGGCCCGGCTGGCGGAATCGCGACTGGTCTGGATCACTCGATCGATATCGGTCTGAGCCAGCAGCAGGCCTTCAACAGTGTGCTTGCGTTTGCGGGCTTCACGAAGCAGGTATTCTGTACGTCGTCGAATCACGTCCACGCGGTGACGCAGAAATGCATCCAGCAGCATCCGCAGTGTCATCAGCTGCGGGCGATTACCGTCGAGGGCGAGCAGGATCACGCTGACTGTGCTCTGCAGTGGAGAAAACTGATACAGCTGATTCAGCACCACATCGCGGTCGGCATCGCGTTTAAGCACGATGTGCAGGCGAACCTGCCAGGACGGAACGTTGCGGTCTGTCAGGTCGACAATTCGGGCAATTCCCTTGATGCGCTCTTCCGAAACCAGCACTTCCAGCTTCTCGCGGATGCGGTCGCGAGTTTCCATATAGGGAATCTCTGTGACCACGATCACATCGGAGTTCTTTTCGGTTTCGAAATGAGTGCGTGAACGCAGGGTGAGCGTGGAGCGGCCGGTGAGATAAGCCTGGCGAATGCCCATCTGCCCGCAGATGATGCCGCCGGTCGGAAAGTCCGGTCCGGGCAAGGCGTCCAGCAGTTCTTCGAAACTGAGATCCGGCTGATCGATGACGCGGATCACCGCTTCGCAGACTTCCGCCATATTGTGTGGCGGAATGCTGGTAGCCATTCCCACAGCAATTCCGCTGGAACCGTTGACAAGCAGATTGGGAAATCGCGATGGCAGAACCACCGGTTCCAGTCGGTCGTTGTCATAGGTTGGGGCGAAGTCGACCGTTTCGCGGTCGATATCCCGCATCATCTCGGCGGCAGCGGAGGAAAGACGGGCTTCCGTATAACGCATCGCCGCAGGCGGCAGGCCTGCCAGAGAACCGAAGTTCCCCTGCTTGTCGATCAGGACTTCACGCATGACCCAGTCCTGAGCCATACGAACGAGGGCCGGATAAATGGCCCCTTCGCCGTGCGGGTGGTAGTTACCGCTGGTGTCGCCGGCAATCTTGGCACACTTCTTTCGGCCGGATCCCGGGCCCAGACTGAGGTCGTTCATCGCAACCAGAATTCGTCGCTGCGACGGCTTCAGACCATCGCGGGCGTCGGGAAGTGCACGGCTGATGATCACACTCATCGCATATGTCAGGTAGCTGGTCCGCATCTCAGACTGAATATCTGTCTGGAAAACACGGGGGTCCGGCGGGAAGGATGAGGCTGCCTGAGGATCGTCAGTGGACAAGCGGAATACTCCTGCTGGAAGCACATCTGCTGCATGGCTGCTGCTGCCGTGCGGTGCGTCGCTGTAAGTCGTTGTTTGGCATCAGTTTGTGATTTGGAAACAGTATCAGGACAACCGTCATCATCTTGGAACATATTGTAGGTTTCTTTAGCAGAAGGGCATGCATCTATAGAGTCGGGTAAGCCATCTTGATCACGATCATGTTTAATAATATAATCATCTGGGCAACCGTCTGTGTCTAGAATTCCATTAAATGTCTCTGGTTGTGAAGGACATCTATCATTAATGTCAATTATTCCGTCAGAG
>JALRDR010001177.1 GCA_023262145.1 Planctomycetaceae bacterium
ACCTGATCGCCCCATGTATTCGATCGGCGGTTGAGCAAAGTGTTGTCGAAGGCTGAGCCCTCGCGCTGCTTGCCCACTCTATTCACTACTCTGCCAGCATGCCCGGGCAGTACTCTGCCAGCATGCCCGGGCAGTACTCTGCCAGCATGCCCGGGCAGTAACATGCCAGCATGCCCGGGCAGGTTTCCGTGCTGCTGACTGGGACTTTTGCCACAGATCAGGCAGAATGCGTCTTCGTCGTATTCCACCTTCTTCCAACTCATCATGGGAGTGTGTCAGATGTCTCGCAGTCACTCTGCTTCTCAGGACCTTCAGTCTGATGAATCCGGTTTCGGCCGTCGCATATTTTTTTCTGCAGCAGCCGCAGCTGTCGCTGCGGCCCGCGGACTGCGTGCTGAGGATCATGGCGATGGTTATACGCCGGTGCGTTACCCGGACTACCGGCTGGTGGAGCATGATGAACGTTTTGCAAAGCTGAAGCTGGGGAACACTCCGGTGCAGCGGCTTTATTCCAGCCCAGACATGATGTGGGCTGAGGGGCCGGCATGGAATGGATCCGGGCGCTATCTCGTATGGAGTGATATTCCGAACAACGTGCAGCATCGCTGGCTGGAAGAGGACGGGCACGTTTCAGTGATCCGTAATCCGGCCAACAACAGCAACGGCAACACATTCGACATGCACGGTCGACAGATTTCATTTGAACATCTGACGCGATCGGTGGCTCGCTACGAGCATGACGGTACGCGCACCGTGCTGGCCAGTTCCTACAATGGCAAGTCGCTCAATGCGCCGAATGACGGCGTTGTGCATCCGCAGACTGGCGACGTCTGGTTCAGCGACCCGGGTTATGGCGGGCTGATGGACTACGAAGGTGCACTGGCGGATACCGGTTCTGTGCAGCCCTATCAGAAGGAAGCTGTCTATCGCTGGGAGGCCAGCACCGGCAAGCTGTTTCAGGTGACCGATGAGATCAACAAACCGAACGGCCTGTGCTTTTCACCCGACTACAGCAAATTGTACGTGGCGGACACGGGGGCATCGCATTACCCGGATGCGGACAAGAACATCAAGGTCTGGGATGTGAAGGACGCAAAGACGCTGGCCAACGGTCGCGAATTTGCTTCGATGAAACTGGAGATGGCTGACGGCAGTGTGAAAGCCGGATTTGCTGACGGCATTCGTGCGGACGTGCATGGCAACATCTGGGCCAGTGCCGGCTGGGTTGGCGAAGGCTACGACGGGGTGCACGTGTTCGGGGTGGAAGACGGCGCCCGTATTGGTCAGGTGCTGCTTCCGGAAATCTGCAGCAATGTCTGCTTTGGCGGCACCAAACGTAACCGGCTGTTCATGACAGGCAGTCAGTCACTGTATGCCGTGTACGTAAACACGAAGGGTGCGCACTTCTGCTGATCGGCAGTCGGCGCAGGGAAACGGGGCGGGGGCCGGTGTCTGACGCACGGTTCCTGTACCCTCTTTTTTTCCTCGGTTTCGGCAGCGTGCTGTGGTACAGGCGGGTTGTCGAAA
>JALRDR010000054.1 GCA_023262145.1 Planctomycetaceae bacterium
GCGTTTCTGTCCCAGACAATGCGCTGCTGCCGCTGCCACGACCACAAGTTCGATCCGATCCCAACGCGCGATTATTATCGGATCTACGCAGCGTTCTCTGCGACACACATGGCGGAACGAGCCGTCCCTCTGCTTCCGCAGGAAGACCAGAGTCAGTTTGCGGAGGGTCGTGCGCACGTTGAAACACTGCTGACCTATGCAACAGACCGCAAGAATGAACTGCTGGAAAAGCAGGAAGCAGCGGCCAGACTGTGGTATGAGCAACACGGGCTTCCATACCGCAGCGAAGAGGAGCGAAAGAACGACGCGGATGAGATCAAACCGCCTCGCTTCGTGGGGCTTTCTCCGGCAGAGCAGGGCCGCAGGAAAGTTCGCGAACAGGATGAGTGGATCTGGACTCGTCGACTGGAACGATACGAGCCGCTTGCCCAGAGCGTTTACAATTCTGGTCCCCAGACACTGGCATGGAATTCAGCACGAAAGCTGCGGATCAACAATCGCAAACGCACTCCGAATCCGGGCAGTGACTTCATTCTGCTTGGTGGTTCACTGCAGGCCTCCGGCGATCAGGTCTCCCCTGGAGTGCTCAGTGCGCTGCCAGTGCAATTCGAAAACTCCAGCTCAGATCCGTGGGCAATTCGCAGCGGCCTGAACGGACGCCGTCTCGACCTTGCCCGCTGGATCGCCAGTCCACAGAATCCGCTCAGCACGCGCAGTATTGTCAACCGCATCTGGCAGCATCACTTTGGAACGGGAATCTGTGCCACGGCGAACAACTTCGGCGTCAAGGGAGCATTTCCGACACATCCGGAATTGCTGGATTTCCTTGCCATGCGACTGGTGCAGCAGGGCTGGAAGAGCAAGCCACTGCACCGCATGATTATGCTGTCGGAAGCTTACCAGCGGGGCACGCTTAGTCCCGTTCCTGGCGTCCTGTCTGCGCGGGATCCTGACAATCAGCTGCTGTCCGTTTACCCTCGTCGTCGGCTCACGTCCGAGCAACTGCGTGATTCGATCCTGATGCTTACCGGCGAGCTTGTGCATTGCACCGGCGGTCCACCAGTGATGCCGGAAATCAATTCCGAGGTGGCTCTGCAGCCGCGGATGATTCAGTTTTCCCTGGCCCCCGCCTGGCAACCCTCTGCACGTCCGGAACTGCGAAATCGCCGTACGATTTATACATATCACGTGCGTGGGCTGCCGGATCCGTTCCATGCCGTCTTCAATCAGCCGGATTCGGCAGAGTCGTGTGAGATTCGCGAGTCGTCCACCGTGACGCCTCAGGCATTGACACTGTTGAACAGTGAGCAGATGACGGATCGATCTCTGGCACTTGCAGTCCGGCTGCAGCGTGAATCAACCGGGGCACCGGAGCAGTTGCTGGAGCGTGCAATGCAGCTCATCTTTCAGCGGTCCGCCGCAGCGGAGGAGCTGCAGCAGCTGACAATTCTGCTGCAGGAATCTCTTGAGTATCATCGCCGGATCGTACCGGCAGCAAAGGTGTTTCCCACGACGCTGGAACGATCACTGGTTGAGGAGTTTACCGGCGAGCCATTTACTTACGTGGAGATCCTGCCGGTGTTCAGAAATTACACCCCGGATCTGAAACCTGCGCAGGCTTCCCCGGAGACGCGTGCCCTGGCGGATGTGTGCATGGTGCTGCTGAACACAAACGAATTCCTGTTTATCGAATAGGTCGATCCTTCAATGAGCACCTTTCCGAATCGCCGCCGAATGCTGCATGGACTGGCTGGATTGCCCGCAGGTCTGGCGCTGACACACTTGCTGGCTCAGGATCAGCCACGGCAGACGGTTGCAGTACAGCACACACGCTCGCCCATGCGTGCACCACGGGCGAAAAATGTGATTATGCTGTTCATGGAGGGCGGGCCGGGGCACATGGATACATTTGACCCGAAGCCGGAACTGACTCGCAGACACAAGCAGGAATCACAGCTGCAGGGTGGCCTGGAGACTGGTTTCAAGTTCTTTGTCGGCAGTCCGTTCAGTTTTCGCCGTACAGGTGCCACTGGTATTGAGATGTGTGATCAGTGGAAATACCTGGCAGCTCCGGATGTCGCCTCAGAACTGTGCAACTATCGTGGACTGCAGGCAGAATCACTGAACCACCCTGAGGCACTGTTTCATATGAATACGGGCAGTCGACTGGGGGCCGACCCGGCAGTCGGGGCGTGGGCCACCTGGGGGCTGGGCAGTGAAAATCGCAACCTGCCCGGCTATGTGGTGATGACCGAACTTGCTTTGCCGCAGGGCGGTCCTGGCAACTGGAGCAATGGATTTCTGCCACCGCAGTACCAGGGAACGCGTCTGCGTGCAACGGGCTCACCGCTGCTTGACCTGCAGCCACCGGAATTTCGCAGCGAAGCGCAGCAGCGACGGATGCTGCACCAGCTGAATCGGCTCAATGCCCGGCACATGCAGGAGCAGCAGGCAGACGATCCGCGACTGGCTGCTCGCATGGAGAGTTATGAACTGGCATTTCGAATGCAGTCGGAGGTGCCCGGGGTACTTGACCTCGACTCAGAAACTGAGGCAACCCGGCAGCTGTACGGCCTTGATCAGCCGGAATCGGCCACATTTGGTCGACAGTGCCTGACTGCACGCCGACTGGTGGAGCAGGGTGTACGTTTTGTCCAGATATTCAGTGGCGGCTGGGACAGTCACGACTATCTTGAGCGCGGACACCGCTCGCGAATCCGCAGCGTGGACAAACCGATGGCGGGACTGATCCGGGATCTGAAGCAACGTGGCATGCTGGAGGAAACGCTGGTCATCTGGACCGGTGAATTCGGCAGGACTCCGGATAACAACAAACGCGGCGGGGTATATTCGTTTGGTCGCGGGCACAACAACATGGCCATGAGTGTGCTCATGGCGGGCGGAGGTGTGCGTCCGGGGATTCATGGTGCAACTGATGAACTGGGAGCCTCGGCAGTGGAATGCGTGCACCCGATTCGAGACTTCCACGTCACGCTGCTGCATCTGCTGGGGCTGGACGACAACAGTCTGACATGGTTTCATGCCGGACGTCACAAACAGCTTTCCCAGTTCGGTGGTGAAGTGATTCAGGAACTGATTGCCTGACCGACCGAGCCCATCGCAGCAGGCAATGTTGCTGCTGTGCGAATCAAAAAGCACTCGCCTCAGACCAACCCGGGCAGTGGAGCAGCGATGTCAGTTTTTCGTCCTTCAATTCTGTGTTTGATGGTGCAGCTGTGTGCAGCGAGCATGGCGGACGACCGTCCGAACATTCTGTTCATCATGTCAGACGACCATGCGGCGCACGCAATTTCCGCCTACGGCAGCCATCTGGCGGAAATTGCTCCGACACCAACCATCGACCGACTGGCGAGGGAAGGTGCATTATTCACCAACGCCTTCTGTACCAACTCCATTTGTTCGCCTTCGCGTGCCTGTATTCTGACCGGGCAGTACGCGCACACGAACGGAGCCTTTGACCTGGCAGGGCAGGTGGAGCCGGGAAAGCAGATGCTGGCATTACAGATGCGTGCTGCCGGCTATCACACGGCGATGATTGGCAAGTGGCACCTGAAGTCGGAGCCAGCAGATTTTGAATACTACTGCGTTCTGCCGGGGCAGGGCAGCTATCACGACCCGGAGTTTCGCATTCGTGGAACACGTCCGTGGGGAAAGAATCTGGTTCGTTTTGACGGCAGCCATGTCACGGATGCCGTGACTGATATTTCATTGAACTGGCTGCGCGGCAACTGGGACCGAACTCGTCCTTTTTTTCTGATGCACCACTTCAAAGCTCCGCACGACTACTTTGACAATGCTCACCGGTATGAGTCATGGCTGCGGGACACGCAGATTCCGGAACCTGCGACACTGTGGGAACGAGGCCCGCAGTTCGGGTCCCTGGCAACTCGCGGCGCAGATGATGAGCTGCTGCCTCACATCGGCACATCCATCGGGAACCGCAATCCAAGGCGATCCTATCTGGGGGATCTGCCGGAGATGTATCCGGATGAATTTCCGGTCGGCTTTGACCCAAAGAACTACTCGCAGGAGCAGAACAAGCGGTTTGCCTACAACGCCTATCTGCGCAAGTATCTGCGCTGCATTCGTGGCATTG
>JALRDR010000067.1 GCA_023262145.1 Planctomycetaceae bacterium
CAGGAATGAACATGTCATCAAAACGAAAGTCATTCTGATCTCGAAAGCCGACGATGAAAATGCGTTCGCGGTGCTGTGGAACAAATGATCTGGCGTCGATCACTTTCCAGTGCAGATTGGTGTAGCCCAGTTCCTCTGTCAGCGTGCGATGGATGACGCGAAATGTATTTCCGCGGTCATGGCTGACCAGATTCTTGACATTCTCCAGCAGGAAAGCTGCCGGCCGGTGGTATTCCAGAATCCTCGCCACATCAAAGAAGAGAGTCCCCTGGGCTTCGCATTTGAAACCGTGACTGCGTCCAAGTGAATTTTTCTTGCTGACACCGGCTATCGAGAACGGTTGACAGGGAAAGCCAGCCAGCAGGACGTCGAATGCTGGAATCTCTGCAACGTCCACTGAGGTAATATCACCGACAAACTGATGATCGTCTCCGTCATGAAAGTTGGCCGCGTAGGTTCGCTGAGCCATTTCGTTCCATTCGCTGGTGAAGACGCAATGCCCCCCAATGCTCTCAAATCCTCTGCGCAGCCCGCCAATGCCTGCAAACAGGTCAATCATGCGGAAGCTCTGCTTTGGTGACGACTGCGGCTGAGCCCTGCGCGCCAACGTTCGCAGCAGTTCCAGAACCGGTGGACGCGGCGTGCTGCTGCCAAGCTCATAACGCCGCAGTGTGCGGGGAGTGATCTCCAGTTGGGTGGAAAGTTCCGGCAGCGAAAGACCAGCACGCTGCTTGAGAATTGCAAATTCCGTGGGCATAAATTCGAGGGTGTCCTTGCGGGGATCGGAATGGACATTTTGACCGGATCTTTCCCGGCGGCAAGTCGTGGTACGAAGAATGCGGGGAAACTCCGGGGAGTGAGCAATGGTCTGATTGGGGGGAGGGTAGCCGTGGCAGGTCACGGAAATCGGCAAAAACTGCGGCAGAATCCGATGTTGTGTCAGAATCAGCCGGAGGTTACAGTTCTGGCAGACTGTTTCTGCGCAGGCAAGTCTGCGCACGTACGGGTGGGATTCGCCATGGACCGGGCGATCCGAGATCGAGACTTTACAGCGCCAGGGATGGTGAGTGATGAGCACAGAATGTACGGCAAATCCGCTGGCAATCTCAGAATTGCTGTTAGCGGGAGATGTGATCCTGAATCTTTCCTCCCGCGACCTGAATGTGCTGCCGGGTGTCCCATATCTGACGGTGGTTGACGGTCAACTCACGGGTACGTTGCAGCCTTCCCGGGTGAACTGGGCGGATTCGCTTGCCGCCACCGCTGGCAAACTGCTGGCCATGCTGGAAAGCGGCCGAATCGTGCTGGTATGCGACTCCATGTGTACTCGTGGCCCGGCTGCTCAGTCGGACCTTGCTGCCGCTGACGTTTGCAGTCTGCTGGTCCGACTTTCGGAAGAGTGTGACGCGAGTGCCTTCATGGATGTGGAGGACGCAGAGGCTGTTTCGGAGCGATTGCGGCAACTGGGTTACCTGTAATCCAGTACGGGCTGGCAGGCAGGGCGGGGGACTGGCGAGCGGGGGCAACCCTTGAGCCTGAGGATGGACTGGAGCATACAGATGGAACTGTTTCTGCTGGGAATTGACGGCCTGCCGCGCTGGATGTGGCAGCAACTGGCTGACAGCGGTGTGATGCCGAACAGTGCCGACCTTTTACGGACCGGAACACTGGTTCCGATGAAGTCGGCGTTGCCGGAAGTATCTTCTGCTGCGTGGGCATCGATCGTCACGGGAGAAAACTCCGGTGGCCACAACGTCTTCGGATTTACGGATCTGCTGGATGGCAGCTATACGCTGGGCTTTACATCGTCACGAACATTTCGTGCCACGCCGTTCTGGATGCGGCAGAATGCCGGGCCAAGCCTGATTCTGAATGTACCCCAGACTTATCCCGCACAGCCTTTGAATGGAATGCTGGTTTCCGGATTCGTTGCACTGGATCTGAAGCGAGCCGTCTATCCAGGTGAGCATTTGGGGTGGCTGCAGGGGCAGAAGTACGCAGTTGATGCGGACATGTCGCTGGTGGCGAAAGGCAAATCACGATTTGTCCAGGAGCTCCGCAGTGTGATGCAGACGCGCTGCGAGGCGCTGCATCATTTCTGGGATATACAGCCGTGGCAGAACGTGATGTACGTCTTCACCGGGACGGACCGACTGAACCATTATCTGTGGGAAGACTGGGAGGACATTGGTTCGCCGCATCACCAGGAGTTTCTCGATTTCTATCACGAAGTGGACCGGGAGATCGGCCGCATTCTGCAGCGACTGGATGACAGCACTCTGCTGGCCGCTGTGTCTGATCACGGGTTTGCACGGCAGCGTCGGAGCGTGAATCTTAACTGCCTGCTGGCGGAAGCGGGGTATCTGCGTCTGAAGCCGTCTGAGCGACCTGCTTACGGCGACATGCTGCCTGAGACAAAGGCATTCGCGATGGATCCGGGGCGAATTTATCTGCACCGTGCCGGGCGATATCCCAATGGGCAGGTTACGGATGAGGAAGCGGAGGAACTGATGCAGCAGCTGACCACCTGGCTGCGCACGGTCGCTGTGGACGGTAACGGTGTTGTGGCGGAGGTTATTCGCGGGGCGGACGCTTACAGCGGACCGTTTTCGCACCGTGCACCGGATTTGATCGCCATGCCGGCGGATGATGTCGCCCTTTCGGGCCGCATGAATCTGACCGACCTGATTGAGCCCACTTTGATCAACGGACGCCACACCTATGAAGAATCATCGTTCTTTGTTCGTGGCTGCAGTCATGGTGAGATACCTGAGGACATGAGGGTGGAGAATGTGCTGGATGTAATTCTTCCGGCACAGCAGCAGGAGTTACGACGGGCCGCTTAATGTTCAGGCCGACCATCGGTTGCGGCAGGAAGCAATTCACTGACGCGATCGGCAGCATGAAGCAGACGCGCTCCTCATCAGCAAGCCTGACGAACAGAACCGACAGAATGGAAATGGAACAACAATGACGGAATCAGGATGCCATAACGCGGGCCAGACATGCTGGAGTTGTCCGGCGGTGGAGTTCAAGGGCCATGTGGATTTTCGCGCCTGTGGTCAGGCTGCCTTCCGCAAGGCAGCTCAGGGACAGCTGGTTGTGGAATGTCAGCGGCGCCCGGAGATTGGTTATTTCGATCCCAATTCGATCACGTTTGAGAGCTGCAGCGAGTGGCAGGAGACTCCGGACGGCTATCTGCTGAAGGATATGCGGGTACTCATTCTGGGCATGGACGGTTATCTGGGCTGGCCGATGGCGCTGAAGCTGGCAAAGCAGGGCTGTCGAGTTCTGGGCATCGATAATCTGATGCGTCGAGAGCTGGTGGCAGAACGGGGAGCAGATTCGATTACACCGATTGGCAGTATGGCGGAGCGTGTTGCGGCAGCCCGCGAGAAGCTGGGCGTTGAGATTGAGTTTCGTGAAATGGATCTGCTGGATCGGCCGGCGCTGGCGGCGTTGCTGGAAGAGTTCCAGCCGGAGTCAATTGTGCAGTTCGCTGAGATTCCCAGTGCACCGTACAGCATGGCGGATGTGGAGCGTGCCGTGAATACGGTGCAGAACAATGTTGTAGGTACGCTGGGGCTGTTGTTTGCGGTGCGGGATCATGCTCCGGATGCATCAATCATCAAGCTGGGAACGATGGGTGAATACGGTAGTCCACTGACGGGGCGACCGTTGTTTGAAGGGTTGTTCCCGGGAGATGCCGTGCTGCAGTATCAGGGGCAGGAGTGGAGTCTGGGCGGGGAGCTCACACCGCGTGATCCGGTGAGTTTTTATCACGTCAGCAAGGTGCAGGGAACATTCAGTGTGTATGAGGCCTGCAAGTACTGGTGGTTGCGAAGTTATGACGTGATGCAGGGAGTGATTTACGGGAACAGTTCAGCGGAACTGGATCTGGATCCGTCGTTGAATACGCGATTTGATATTGATGAGTGGTGGGGCACTGTGGTCAACCGCTTTGTTGCTCAGGCAGTCATTGGCATGCCGCTCACAATTTATGGCAGCGGTTCTCAGAAGCGGGGTTATATCACCCTGCGGGACGCGATGCAGTGTATCACGCGACTGATTGCAGCTCCTCCCGAACCCGGGCAGTACGACGTGGTGAATCAGGTGACGGATGTCTTCAGTGTCCGCGAAATTGCTCAGATGGTGGCAACGATCGCCCGCGAGTTTGATCTTGAGGTGGAAGTGCAGCGGATTGAGAATCCACGAGTGGAATCGGAAGAGCATCCATACGAGGTGATTCACGAGAAGCTGGCGGATCGCTTCGGCTTTGAATCGGAATCGGCATTTGCCGACGAGGTTCGACATTTGTTCAGGGTCCTGCTGCAGCCGGAGGTGAAAGCACGAATTCTGAAGCAGCGGGATACTTTGTTTCCGAAGACGAAGTGGTCCGGTGAGCACGGTGACCTGGAAGTACTGGAAACGTGGAAGCCGGCGGCCTGAGTCTGGTGACAGGCGGTCAGTTGGTAGTCAGGGATGTCAGGAACAACAGCATGGAACTTCAAAGCGGAGAATTCCGCTCGCGTGTACTTGAAAACAGTCGTCCGGTGCTCGTGGATTTCTGGGCCACCTGGTGCCCTCCCTGTCGCATGATGCAGCCGGTACTTCAGCGTCTGGCGGCCCGGGTGAGTGACCGGGCTGACGTCTGTTCGGTCAATATCGATCGTCAGCCGGATCTGGCTGCGGAGTATCGGATCAGTGGAGTTCCCACGTTTGCTGTCTGGGCCAACGGGAAGCTGGTGGCTCAGAAGACCGGAGCACTGACGGAGGGACAGCTGATGCAGCTCGTGGAAGCCGGTGAGGCGGCGATGCCGGCAGCGGCGATTCATCCCGCAGGCGGAGCTTTGGCAGGCAGCCAGCGGGACTGGATTACGGTAGTGTCGGGGCTGCC
>JALRDR010000137.1 GCA_023262145.1 Planctomycetaceae bacterium
ATGATCCGTCAGACGGTTCTGCGGAAAGTTGTAGGTGCGGATTCGCTCACTGCGATCGCCCGACCCCACCAGCGTACGCCTCGTCGCGGAGCGTTCAGAATTCAGCTTGCTCTGCTGCAGTTCCAGGATCCGGCTGCGGAGCACTCGCAGGGCGCGAGCACGATTCTTGTGCTGGCTTTTCTCGTCCTGACATTTGACGACCAGACCGGTGGGCAGGTGAGTAATTCGGACGGCACTTTCCGTCTTGTTGACCTTCTGCCCCCCCGGACCACCCGCTCGCATCGTATCAACTTCGATGTCTTCCGGACGAATATCCACTTCCACCTCATCCGCTTCCGGCAGCACCGCTACCGTGGCAGCACTGGTATGCACGCGTCCCTGAGTTTCTGTTTCGGGAACCCGCTGCACGCGATGTCCACCACTTTCAAACTGCAGACAGTGAAACGCACCTTCACCAGTGATGGAAAACACCACTTCCTTCAGTCCCCCCAGCTCGGTCGGACTGAATTCCATCGTCTCCGTCTTCCAGCCCTGCTGATCACACCACGCGGAATACATGTCGTACAGATCACGCGCAAACAGGGCGGCTTCGTCGCCACCGGTGCCGGCACGAATTTCCATAATGCAGGAGGTGCGTGTGAGCGAATCGCCGGCAGTGGCCAGATCTTCCAGTTCGACCAGCAGCTTATCGCGTTCCCGAATGAGCCCGCGGAGCTCCTCGCGAGCATATTCGCGAGCTGTCGCGTCAGATTCTTCATCCGCCATCATCTCAGCCGCTTCGATATCCCCCAGCAGCGACTGGTGGCGACGCACCGCAGTGGCGATCCGTGCCAGAGCGCCCATCTCCTTCTGAATGGCCAGCATCCGTGTGACATCCGACAGCACCGACGGATCCAGCATCTGCTTTTCCAGTTCAGCATATCGCGCCGTCTGGCGTTCGAGCACCGGGAACATACTGCTCTCTCCACGACCACTGCAGGTCGTTCAGCCGTGTCACGGGGATCCACCACCCCGCAACTGCAAACGCAACTGCAAACGCCAACCGCCAAACGCAAACGCCAACCGCCAAACGCCAACCAGAACATCTGCTCAGCACAAACAAAAAGGACGTGCACGGTCTTCCGCACACGCCCTGTCGTGTTTTCTGCAAGGTCGCTGTTACTCTTCGCTGCGATCCACCCTGCCCGCCCAGCCGTACTTCTTCTGAAACTTTTCCACGCGTCCGGCGGAGTCGACGAACTTCATCTTGCCGGTGTAGAACGGGTGGGATGCGCGGCTGATTTCCGTCTTGAAGAGCGGATACTCCTGACCGTCTTCTTCCCAGGTGGTTGTTTCCTTGCACTGAACGGTGCTGTTAATCAGGAAACGGGAGCCGTCAGAGGTGTCCATGAAGACAACCGGACGGTACTCAGGGTGAATTCCCTTTTTCATCGACTTGACTTTCCAGTGTTCGAAGCTGCAGGTGGCGAGTACACCTGAGACAATATCGAGCCCGAAGATGTGACGCAGAACTCGCTGCGACGGACTGGATCCCGATCCATCAGGGCCAGTTTCAACAAGCCGGGCATACTAATCCTGCCTGATCTGATCGGCAAGTGAAAATCAATGCTTGATCGATTTCCCGGGACATCGGAATCGTTCTCAGGCCAAATCCCACTCCCGTCCGACCATTCTCAGACCCTGCACGACGTTTTTGACCGCGCTGACCCGCTTCGCTTGCCCCCCGCCAACCTGTCGTCGTATCCTGCATCGGGGCCGAAATTCGTGACCAGCGGGAGCACGGCCTGCCGAGCCCCGCAACTGATCATCCGCCCTCACAAGTCCGCTCGCCTCCCCGCAGAACACCTGCCGCAATCCCAGCCCACAGAAAGTCTCCCATGCAGAACGCTTCCGGTGCTCTTGTCTGTCGAGCCGCACAGCTTGTTGACGGACGTGGTGGTGACCCGGTTGCCAATGCCGAAGTTCACGCAGTGGATGGAGTAATTACCTGGGTCGGCCCGGCCACGGAAGCGCCCGCCGCTCCGGCTGACGCACAGATCATCGACGCCGCAGACGGAACGATCATGCCCGGGATGGTGGAAGCCCACTTTCATCCCACTTACTTCAACGTCGCCGCCCTCGAAGACCTCGACATTAAATATCCGGTCGAGTACGTGACCCTGCTGGCCGCCGCCAATGCCCGACTGGCACTGCAGTGCGGCTACACCTCAGCACGCAGCG
>JALRDR010000275.1 GCA_023262145.1 Planctomycetaceae bacterium
GAACACCCCACAGATCGTTCTCACCACCGTTCATGTCCCCCTCCCTCCTCTGAATCACACATTTCTGACGCCCGGAGCCGTAGACGCGGGCGGCCATGTCGCTTCGTCATCAGTCAAAACCCGTATTGCTCTGGCAACAACCGTCAAATCACAGTCTCGACATGCGTCTTTCGCCGAAGTGCTTCGCTCCGTGACAACTGAGCAATGTGTGAACAGTCGCCTCCACGCATTCTGCAGTTGCCTCCACCGATGCGGAAGCACATCCTCCCTGTGCGCTGATTTTCTGCGCCGTCTGCTGTCAGTCAATTTCCCTGCACGGAACAGATTCCCATGTTTCTTCTGCTTCGACCATTGCGTCTGCTGCTGCGTGCCATGGTACTCGATTCGACGCCCCGACAGATGTCGCTGGGCTTCGCTGCGGGAGTCGCGATCGGGCTTGTCCCACGCGGCAATCTGCTGGCACTCACCCTTGCAGTGCTGCTCGCTGCCACTCGACTGAATCTCGGAATTGCGGCTCTGGGAGCATTGCTGGCAGCCCTCATTGGCTCCCAGTTCGACGCGCAGTTCGACCAGCTGGGCTGGATGATCCTGTCGCGTCCGGAACTGGCGGAAATGTGGCAGTGGCTGTATTCGCAACCACTGGTTCCCTGGACCAGCTTCAACAATTCCATCGTGATGGGCAGCTTTGTGGCAGGCCTGGCTCTGTTCCTGCCACTTCATTTTGCCACGAAGCCACTGTTTGAACGCTATGCCTGCTCGCTCTCCGCTTATGGCAAACGCTCCTGGCTGGTGCGGTTCATCTCCGGCGCTGAGATGGCTGACAGGCTTGGTTCCGTCTGAATTCACTCTGCACCGTCTGCACATCGCTGGTTATCTGCTCACGACTGTTCACTCTTCCCTGTCATGTCAGGATTCAATGTCATGCGATGGAAATGGATTCTTCCACGATTCATTATCGTGGCCCTGCTCCTGAGCTTTCTGCAGTATGGACTGGATCCGCTGCTCCGGTTCACCGGCATCAAGGCGATGCAGGCAATTACGGGTGCACGAGTCGACGTGCAATCTGTTGGAACGACATTCTTCCCTCCCTCAGCAACCGTACAGGGTGTGGCTGTTGCCAGCGCTCGCCGCCCCGGAAAGAACCTGTTTCAGTTCGACAAACTCAGCTTCCGTCTCGAATCGAACTCACTCTCACATCGCCGCTTTGTGATCGAAGATGCCCGTATGGAAGGGCTGCAGTTCGACACGGATCGGTCTGACAACGGGCAATTGCCGCTCCAGCCGGAAGTCGAAGAAGCGGAACCTTCCTGGTTGACCGAAAAACTCACCGCAGCCTCCCAGGACTGGCTGCAGGAAGTGCAGGACGCCGCATTTGCACAGCTGGATCCGGAACAACTGCAGACATGGCGTGTGGGCAATAACCTCTACGAAGAGTGGGATCTGCGGTTCACAACCCTGACTGCAGATGCGAAGAGCCTTGAACCACGCGTCAGGCAACTGCGTGATCAGTTCCGCAGCATTCGCGATCTCCCGCCATTACAGCAGATTGAGCTGGGTGTTCGCCTTGCCGAAGAGTCTGAACAACTGCTGGCCGACCTGCAGCTGGTCAACCAGGAGCTCCGAAAAATCGCCCCCAGACTGCAGGTCGACGTCAATGCCCTGAACACCGCCAGACTGAACGACCAGGAAATGATTCGGAATCGTATCGCTGCGTTCCATCCAGATGGCCGTTTCCTGTCACAAATGCTGCTCGGCAAGGATCTGTATCTGCAGATCAATCAGCTGCTGACCTGGGTGGAGACGTTCACTGAATATCAGTCGGGGCTGGAAAACCAGATTCGCCCCGAACGTCAGGATGGTCGCTGGTATCCCGTAATTGCCACTGAACCGGCTCCGGATTTTCATCTGCAGAATCTTTCGTTCACCGGCATCATGTCGATTCACCGCGAAGCCATTCCCTGGACCGGTACGCTGCAGGATCTTTCCAGCAATCCGGAACTCACCGGCAAGCCGACAGTCCTGCAGGCAACTGCATCAGGAACAAACGACATCCAGCTGACCGTCACTGCGGATCGCAGACAGGCTGCCCGGCTGACCACAGTCGCCGCCTCATGGATTAACCATGAAGGATTCTCAATCTCCGCCGGACGCCCGGAACAGCTGCACCTGCGTGTCGCTCTGGATGAGCCGCGCTGGCAACTGAACATGGAACTTGCTGAAACGGGGATGCGAGGGTTCATCAGCCTGAACACCACCGTCGGCGATGTGAGTATCGACTCTGAAGGCAGAATTCGTCCCGAACTTCTGCAGGCGACCACCACCGCACTCAACGCTGTACACAGCTTTCAGGCCGCGGCAGCGATCAGCGGCACGCTCAGGCGTCCGCGAGTGGAACTGTCGTCCGATCTGGGTGATCAGCTTGCCGTCGGACTGCGCAGCGCTTTCACTGAACAGTTTGAGGCTGCTCGAATGAATATGCTGGCGGAAGTTGATCGCCGCGCTTCCAGTTTCCTCAATCAACTCAAGTCACGCTGCGAAGGCGAATACGCGCGGCTTGCGTCGGAAAACAAAAAACTGCTGGAACAAATCCAGGAAGCACAGGCACTGGCCGTTTCACTGCGGTCTGCCAAATCTGATCCCGGGCTGCTGCTGAAGCAGGTTTCTCAGTCCAGACTCCTCTCCGAAGGAAACAGAAACACCGCCCAGAAAGTTGAAAAAGTTCTCTCGGATGCCCAGCAGAAGACGAGCAGCGAGGCGACAAAACTGCTGCTGGGAGCACCACTCGCCCCACCATCCCGCATCCCCGGCGGCGAGGATCCACTCGCGGTTCCGGGACTGCTGCCCGGAAACCTGCCGGACCTGCTGCAGAAAGCCGTGACGAAGCCCGCCAGCGGCGCCCCGACGTCACCACAGATGCTGCCGGAGATCATTCCCGGACTGCGTTGGAATCGCTGAACCAGTCGGGCTGTTATTCAGACGGCGTCTTCACCGGAGTCAGTTCACCAGCAGCAAGCGGCAAACTGGCTGCAAAAAGCCCCTGAATCACCTTCGTCATATGCGGAATGTTCAGTCGAGAAACTTCATCTGTCGGCTGATGGTAATCACTGTGAAGCGATCCGGCCGAGATGCTGTGAGCAATCACGCCGCGATCAACAAACGCGTAGTTGTCGCTGCGAGTATACAGCATCTCACTCACATCCTCCCGATGAAAGATCTGAACGCCCGCCCGCAGGGCACCTGCAGCCAACTGATCACACAGACTGCT
>JALRDR010000303.1 GCA_023262145.1 Planctomycetaceae bacterium
GAAGTTCGTTCAGCAGATACATCAGAAGTTGCGTTCTGCCCAGGCTGAACGCCGGAATCAGTACGCGACCACCACTTTCCAGTGCCGACTGCATCACCCTCCTCAATGCCGCCCTGACATCAACTGCCGGTGGATGCACACGATCCGCATAGGTTGACTCCATGATCAGGACATCGCAGCAGTCCACAATTTCCGGATCCCGCAGCACCGGCTGGTTGCGTCTGCCCAGATCCCCTGTAAATACCAGCCGCTGAACCTCATCCTGCTCGTTGGTGAGCTCCAGTTCACAGACAGCCGCACCAAGTACATGGCCGGCATGGTGGAAACGAAGCCGTGAACCCGCTGCGATCTCCACCCACTCGTGGTAGTCCACTGTTTGGAACTGGCGACAGGTACGACGAACATCGCGCTCCGTGTACAGCGGCTCGGGGATCTCCATCTGCCGATGTGGCTTTCGCCTGGCCCACGCCGCATCCTCCTGTTGAATCCGAGCACTATCTGCCAGCATGATTTCGGCGATATCCGCAGTTGCCGGAGTGCACCAGATGGGGCCCTGAAAACCCTGATGCACCAGCCGCGGCAGATTTCCGCAGTGATCAATATGAGCGTGGGACAGTACCACCGCGTCCAGTCCCGGTGGGTTGCAGCGAAAGTGACGGTTACGATGAGCAGTCTGCTCCGGAGCCCCCTGGAAAAGGCCGCAGTCCAGCAGGATACGAGCAAAATCCGTCTCCACCAGATGCTGGCTGCCAGTGACTTCTCCTGCCGCCCCAAGGAAAGTGAGCTTCATGCGCGATCTTTGCTGTCAAAATCAGGTCCGAACCGGATGCACGGTCAGTGACATCTTATCGTCCAGGTGTGTTCGTGGAACCACATCGAGCCTCCACAGGTGCACACCTGAACACCATCCCTCCTGAATCCGAATGAAACCTGTTTTTTCATACGAACATTTGGCCGAATGAGGAGGTTTAGGGCGTTAGGCGGCGTAGTGCGGAGTTAGAATTCGGTGCATTGCGGCCGTTCGGCGGGTCAGCGTTGCGAGTCAGGGGCTGGGTTCATGCTTTCCAAGAGGCACCGATCCTGAATTCTGACCCTGATACTGTCCAGACCGGCATCCTGCTGGCCTGACACTCAGGGTGGTACCTCGCAAGTGGTACCTTGCAATCTGATCGCTCCAACAGGGTTATCTCACGGTGTTCAAAGCGGCCCTGATGGCCGCTCAAATGGCAAAACAGGCGGCTCCACCAAGTAATATTCCGTCACATTTTTGCAGAGATATCAGTTTTTGTTTGCGGATTGTGCCAGATTTTGCAGTTAGACTGCAATAAATGCCGTGCGTGCACGATGCGTTAACGCAGGCATGTCTGGCAGCGGTAATCTGATCTCTTCAGGCTGGTTCGCAGTAACAATCGATCCGCCTTTCGTGAGGGCGACTCTTGCAGGGACGCCCCTCGCGGTATGTACTGAACTGTCGACGTGTTTCCTTGCGAAATTTCTCAAGTCAGAATTTCTCAGAGTGCTCAACGAAGACGGCCCGACAAAGGTTGTTATGGCCAGGACGAACTTTAAGGCGATGGATATGATCAAACAGCTCCCATTCTTCGGCCCTTCAAGCGGGATCATTCGCCTGCTGGCCGGTGCATTGATGTTCGCAGCTGCGTTCAAGAGTGGTGTTGCAATTGCAGATGAGCCTGCTGTTGCTGCCTCTGCAGAGACGTTATCGCTCAATGAATTCATCGATGCGAAGATTCGGCAGAACTGGACTGACAACGAGATTGAGCCATCGGCGATTGCTGACGATGAAGAGTGGATTCGCCGCGTGTATCTCGACATGGTTGGGCGGATCCCCAGCCTGAAGGAAACGGAAGCCTTTCTGGCGGACAAGAATCCTCGCAAGCGATCGATTGTCATCGACGAACTGCTCGAGCATGACGACCTTGTTCGCAACCTGACAACAATCTGGACAAACAACTGCATTGGTCGTGGCCAGCCGCAGCGGGTCAGTCGTGCCGGCATGGAAAAGTTCTTCCGCGAGGCATTTGCGAAGAATCGTCCGTGGAATGAGGTGGTGGTGGACATCATCACAGCATCCGGTCACTTTGAAGAGAATGGTGCGGTCAACTACATCCTGGCACAGATGCAGATGAACGACGAAGCAGTGCAGCTGACGGCCATGACGACACGTCTTTTTCTGGGACTGCAGGTGCAGTGCACTCAGTGTCACAATCACCCGTTCAACAAGTGGCAGCAGAGTCAGTTCTGGGAGTTCAACAGTTTCTTTCGCCAGGTCGGGAAGATTGACCATCGGAAGCTCGATCCCAACACAGGTCGTCAGGTAGACGATTTTTCTGAGGTGGTCTGGCGGGAGTTCACGGGGCCGGTTTATTACGAAAAGCGAAGTGGCCTGATGCAGGTCGCCTTCCCGATCTTCCAGGGTCAGGAAGTTGACCCGGGTGTTGGCGTAGACCGTCGTGCGGAACTGGCAAAGATGATCTGCAACGCCGAAGAAGGCCAGCCACCGCAAGTTGCTCTGGCGATGGTGAACCGCATGTGGGCTCACTTTTTCGGCTACGGATTTACTCGACCCGTCGACGACATGGGGCCGCACAATCCGGCAAGTCATCCGGAAGTGCTCAACCGATTGGCTCAGGAATTCGCCGACAACGATTACAACGTTCGCGATCTTGTTCGCTGGATTGTAGCGACAGAGGCATATCAGCTCAGCAGCAAGTACAACAACAGCAATGAGGTTGACAACCCCGCTGCGGGTGAGATCCCGATGTTCAGCCATATGTACATCAAATCGATGCAGGCGGAGCAGTTGTATGATTCCCTGATTACAGCAAGCAATGCCCATCAGTCAGGCAACGCCGACTGGTCCTCCCAGGAAGCTCAGCGTCGTCGCTGGATGCAGCAGTTCATCGTGGCCTTTGACAACGATGAGAACGATGAGTCCACCACCTTCAACGGTACGATCCCTCAGGCGCTGATGATGATGAACAGCGAACTGATCGATAAAGCGTGCAGCACGGAGCGCGGCAGTTTTCTGGCAGAAGAGCTTGCCAGTCCCGGTAAGGAAACTGACAAGATCTCTCGACTCTATCTGGCTGCTCTTGGCCGTGCACCAGATCGTGCAGAACTTGGCCGAACGCAGAAGTTCATCAATGCGTACGGCCCGGAAAAATTGAAAGGGTTCCAGGACCTGTTCTGGGCTCTGCTGAATTCCAATGAGTTCATTCTGAACCACTAATCCCTGTTGAATTACCTCTTCCTGCAGGACTGTCCTCAGGATGTTTTCGGAAACATCATTTTCGCGACAAAACGTCAACGTTCGGACCGAGCAGAGAACGGTTTGTTGCATTCCAGGAGCTGTTTAATGTCACTCACCAACTACGGTATGAATCGACGCCACTTCATGCAGCACATGGCCACCGCGGCCGCGACTGTGCCTGCGATGAACTTCCTTTCCCACGTGCAGGCGAATGCCAACGTGCTGAAGAGTAGTCAGAAGTCCTGCATCCTGATGTGGATGGGCGGTGGTCCTCCGACAATTGACATCTGGGACCTGAAGCCGGGTTCAAGAAATGGTGGCGAATTCAGCCCGATCGATACAGCAGCGCCGGGCGTACAGATTTCCGAGCACATGCCCGAGACTGCGAAGGTCTTCTCGGACCTGTCCATTGTGCGTTCAATGAGCACACGTGAAGCGGACCACGGGCGTGGTCGTTACTACATGCAGACTTCCTACGTCCCTAACCCAACAGTCGTGCATCCGTCTTTTGGTTCGGTGGTCAGCTACGAACTGGGGCGGAACCGTAAGGCTCTTGAGATTCCCGCATTCGTCTCTGTCAGCGGCGGAGGTGGACAAGCTGGGTTTCTTGGCATGACTCATGCTCCGTTCTCCGTCGACAGCTCCGGACGCATCCGCAATGAGCCCAGTGAAGACAGCCGCAAGCGTCTGCCTGGTCGCCTGACGATGCTGCAGGAAATTGAATCCGGGTTCATCAATTCTCGTCGTGGTGATCTTCCGACGGCACATTCGGACGTTTACCGCAACGCGGTCAACCTGATGACCTCCCGTCAGATGGCAGCATTTGATGCCGCCAGGTCTGACGCCGGACTTGGGCTCGAAGCTGAGTCTGACGCAACTCGGGAAGCCTATGGTCGTAATGGGTTTGGCGAAGGCCTGCTGATGGCTCGCCGACTTGCTCAGGTTGGCGTTCCCTTCATCGAGGTGAACATGGGTGGCTGGGACCTGCATGCAGGTGTCTTCGATACACTCAAGAATCAGCGTCTGCCTCAGCTCGACAAGGGTATCTCAGCATTGACCGCTGACTTGAAGCAGCGTGGAATGCTCGACGACACTGTTCTCGTCTGGATGGGTGAGTTCGGAAGAACACCTCGCATTAACCAGAACGTCGGTCGCGACCACTGGGCTGCCTCGTGGTCTGTCATGATTGGCGGCGGTGGTCTGAAGAATGGCCAGGCTGTTGGTGCAACCGACGCGGACGGTGTACGCGTTGCCGACGGCAGCAAGGCTTACCTGCCTGGAGACATCTGGGCTACCGTTTCACATGCGATGGGCATTCCGGTCAACACGGTTCACACCTCGAAGCGTGGTCGCCCGATGAAACTGGCGAACGGCGGAACTCCAATCCAGGAGCTGATTGGCTGATTTCAGCCCTTGTTTGTTCAGCAGCCACCTCAGCCCGGAGTCAAATCGCTCCGGGCTGTTGTGTATCGCGAACAATAAGTCCTGCACTCACCTGGGTGAGATTTGACGTGATGCAGCGGCCTGAGCGACTCTGCGTCAGACTGCGGCGGCCCCCGTGGCGTCTGTCTTACCCAACGGTCACAGGATCTGTAAAAAATTGCAGAATCCCTCAGATAATCACCAGACCGATCATCAGCCCGACGGTGGCCCGGATGGGGAGTTCATTCGACTCTTCACACTGTCACAACGGCCGTTGTATCTCTCCATTCTTCCCCTCGTTCGATCTGCGCTGGACGCGGAAGAGATTCTGCAGGAAACAAACATTGTCATCCTCAACAAATGGCGACAGTTTCAGGCAGGGACAAATTTTCTGGCATGGGCACGAACAATCGCTCGATTTGAGGTGTTTAGATTTCGGCGGCGAAGCTTTCATCGGCTTCAGCTGCTGGATGAAGATGTCCTGCAGCTTCTCGCTCAACAGATCGAAGAAGATTCCCTCGAACTCGAACTTCAGCGGGATGCATTGCGGGACTGTCTGACACGGCTCCGAGATGAAGACCGCGATCTGATTCAAAGACGCTATGCACCGGGTGGCTCGGGTGAAGCGGTCGCCGAATCACTCGGGCGACCGGCAAATTCCGTGTATCAGTCACTTGGTCGAATTCGTCGAGTACTTCTTGAGTGTGTACGCCGCAGGCTGATCGCCGGGGGTGTAAATCCATGACTGCAAAACAGGACCTCCTCACGCTTGCCAACCTATGGTGTGAGGATGCGCTGAGCGCTGAACAACTCCGAACGATGCAGGATCTGCTCCGTTCAGATGCAGAGCTGCGCACTGTGTTTCTGAGATTCCTGCAGCTGCATGGTCAGCTGGCATGGGACGGTGGGAATTTTCTGTCAGCGGAAGACGCATCCGAGGGTTTGCAGAACGCTGCATTATCCTGTTGTTCAGATCCGGACCTGATCCTTTCCGACTTTTCCGGTGCCAGCCGGCGTGAGCGTCGCACCAATCTGTTCAAAGCGATCTTTGTGACAGCGTGCGTGATCTGCGTTGCATTGGTCAGCTACAGATTTGCGGACGTATCGCCGGCAACTCCGGACGTGGTTTCTGCACCGCAGAATCCAGCCGCGGCGGTGATTGCAGAGCGTGAGCGTCCGCAGCGGCCCGCACAGGGGCCCCTCAAGCCGCTTGAGTCGCCGATTCAGGTGCCGAGTGGATCTCCGGCAGAGGCGGTGGTGGTCGCCACACCCGATCCCCAGCCGAGTATCGCCGAAACTCCGCTCAAGACGGATCTTGACGATCATGCAGTCGTAGCGCGGATCAATGACCTTGTAGAGCAGGCGTGGCTGGAGAACGGCGTTCAACCGGCCCCACTGGCGGATGATTTTGAGTGGATTCGCCGATTGTCTCTGGTGCTCACGGGAGCCATTTCCAGCAGCGATCAGGTGACCGCCTTTGTCTGCTCAGATTTGCCTTCCAAGCGAGAATTGCTGGTCGCGAAGATGACGGGACTTCCGGAGACAGCCGACAATCTCGCCGGTATCTGGACCAACCTGCTCATCGGACGCAGCGTTCAACCGAACGTCGACCGCACTGCACTGCGGCGATTCCTGCATCGGCAGTTCGCGCAGAATGATTCCTGGATGGATACCGTTGGGCGACTGATTGCAGCCGAGGGACGCAGTGACCAGCAGGGCGAGACAAATTTCCTGCTGGCGCACCTGAATGCTCAGGCTACTCCTGCGACTGCTGTCGCGGCACGGCTGTTTCTGGGACATCAGGTTCATTGTACGCAATGCCATGACCACCCGTTTGACCGTGACCGCGGTCAGCAGGAATTCTGGGCGCTGAACGCATTCTTCAAGACATCCTCAAGGACACGCATGGACGATTCGTCCGTCTGGATTCTTGACCAGAGCGGTGAAGCAGGAATGACCTTCTTCGAGAACCTGCGTGGAGAGCAAATTGCCGTGATGCCGGAGTTTGCCGGAGAATCAGTGCGTCCCGGTGAAGCTCGTCGCTCGGAGCTTGCGCGTCTGTTGGCTGAACGCGGACAAACAGAAGTCGCGGCGGCTATGGTGAACCGAATCTGGGCCATGTTCTTTGGGTACGGCTTCACAAATCCGATCGACGACCTGGGTCCTCATAATCCAGCGTCGCACCCGGAACTGCTTGCTCACCTGACCGAGGCTTTTATTCAGTCTGAGTTTGATATCCGACGACTGATGCAGTGGATTGCACTTTCGCGCCCGTTCGGTCTGTCCAGTATTCAGGAGACTGAAGTCACCGGCATCGATCAGCCGGAGCAAGGCGGCATGCCGTTGTTTTCTCGCTCTTATTCTCGACCGCTGGGTCCGGAGCAGGTTTACGATTCACTGCACACAGCCTTCAATTCAGTGGCTGGAAATGACGATTCTCCGATCAGTCTGGAGCATCGGGCCGACTGGGTGCGGCAGTTTGTGCAGGCGTGGAGCAACGACGAAAACGAAGAGACTCTCGCCTTTGACTGTAACCTGTCTCAGGCTCTGCTCATGATGAACAATCATGATCTGGAACAGGCCATTCCACGAGCGGTTCGCGAAATCCCTGCCGACAATTCATCAACTTCCGACTCATGGCTCAGCAGAATCGCGATGGCAACCCTGAACAGGGAGCCAACAGAGAAGGAACGGATCGTCTTCCGTTCTCGCCTGCGAGCACTGACAACATCGATGGCCTATCCAAAGGCGATCCAGTTCGCCTCAGAAGACATGCTCTGGGCATATCTCAACAGTGCCGAATTCTCTTCGGTGCACTGACTGAACACCCCGGCAGGTGTATGAATCCAGCCGGCAGCGTGAAATTCCGGCGGACGCTGCGTCCATCGGATCGTTCTCGTCAGTCGTTTCTGTCAGTCGTTGCCGTCAATCGTTGTCGTCAGTCGTTTCTGCCATGTTGAAGCGCGCCACGCTTAGAAAACTGTCGATGGCCGCAAGTGCCTCCGGTGACGACATCAGAAAACTGTGCAGGCGCGGAATCAGCAGAAAGTCTGCTGCTCCCGGCAGCTGGGTGCTGGCGACAGTGACAGTCCCGTCGTCGTCTCCCTCGAGCAGACGATTAAACCCTGCATCATCACCACGGCCACCGGCAATTACACCGAATGGAAAATCTGGTATCGGCAACTGCTCCACTACACTACCTGGACCACCGGCGAGCTGCATTCCAGCGGGACCATAGATCAGGCGGAACAGAGACAGGTTCTTCAGCATTGCAGCCATCTCAGCGCCCTTGTTGGGCGTGCCAAGCATGACAAGGTGTTCCATCCGTTTATCTGAAAAATCGCTGAGCAGCCGACGTACCACGAGGCCCCCCATACTGTGACAGACAAAGCTGATCCGCGTGACACCGGGCATGGATTCAATAACCGCCCTCAGATAGCCGGCACAGTCCGCCAGCGAAACCCGAGTGCTGGGGTAGTCAAACGGGCAACAGGTCAGGCCGCGTTCTTCCAGATACTTCTGGACAGGTGACAGGGAGTGGGAGGAGCGTCCGATCCCGTGCAGCAGAATCACAACTCGACCGGCCTGCTCCGGGATGTTCTGCTCCCGGCAGATCTGAACCAGAGTTGACTGGCAGGACTCCGCGGTTCCCCACTGCAGGCGGAAGTCTCGGCGATCAAGCAGTCTGTGATGCCCGGTGAAAACATTTCTTTGAATGCGAAACCCAGCCCGGAAAACAACATCTCCCCAGAACTGCCGACCACCAAGAGTCGGGATCCCACGGGGAGATTTTTCAGGGGCAGCGTTGTTCTCCATATCAGGCTTCACCCTGTCTGAGTCTTCATCGCCGCGATGAGCCGGGAAGAATGAGCAGCCAACGACCGTAGTACCGACCTGCTGCAGCAGATTGCGTCGTGACTTCACCATTCTTCAGCCCCATTGCACGATACCGCCGTCAGTCGCTCAGGAGAACAGCAATTCAAGATCCTCGACACTCAGGTCCTTCATGGGATTACCGCTTTCGTCACCGGAAAGAATCGCATCTGCGAGTTCCCGCTTCTGTTTCTGCAGTTCTGCGATTTTCTCTTCCACAGTATCGCGGCAGATCAGCCGATAGGCAAAGACTGTTTTTGTCTGCCCCACTCGGTGCGCTCGGTCGATCGCCTGAGCTTCCACGGCAGGGTTCCACCACGGATCAAGCAGGAAGACATAATCGGCTGCTGTCAGGTTAAGACCCAGACCGCCCGCTTTCAGGCTGATGAGGAATACTGAACAGGACTCATCCTCCTTACCGTTAGAACCCAGAACTTGCCGCGCTTTTCGATTTGCGGGTCTTCACCCCAGC
>JALRDR010000340.1 GCA_023262145.1 Planctomycetaceae bacterium
ATGAAAAGAACACCATCCAGCTGGCACTGGTCGGCTGTGGCGGTCGTGGTACAGGTGCGGTCACCAATGCATTCGCAGTGGATAATGGTCCGCTCAAACTGGTGGCGATGGCTGACGTATTTGAGCGGAATCTCGAAGGCAGCTACGGACGTCTTAACAAAGACTACGGTGACTCCGGGAAGATGGATGTTCCCCCGGAACGTCGTTTTGTGGGGTTTGATGCATACCGCAAGGCAATGGATAGTCTGCGTCCCGGTGATGTGGTGATCCTGACAACGCCGCCGGCATTTCGCTGGGTGATGTACACCTATGCAATCGAAAAAGGGCTGAACGTCTTCATGGAGAAGCCGGTAACCGTGGACGGCCCGACAACCCGCAGGATGCTCGCGCTGAATGAGAAAGCAGTGGAGAAAAACCTGAAGGTTGGCGTTGGACTCATGTGCCGTCACTGCGAAGCCCGTCGCGAACTGCATGACCGGATACAGGACGGCGAACTGGGTGATCTTGTCACACTCCGCGCCTACCGCATGGCAGGTCCGACGGGAACAGCAGCGACAGGACCCAAACCCGATGGCGTCAGCGAACTGCTCTGGCAGATCAGCCGTTTCCATGCGTTCCTGTGGCTCAGCGGTGGCGCTGTGAGCGACTTTCTGATTCACAATATCGATGAAAGTTGCTGGATGAAGAACGCCTGGCCGGTGAAGTGCGTTGCCAGCGGCGGACGTCATTACCGAGGTGACAATGTTGACCAGAACTTCGATTCCTACTCCATGGAGTACACCTTCGAAGACGGCACGAAGTTACTCATGAATGGCCGAACCATGCCAGGCTGCTACCAGGATTTCTCCAGTTACGCCCATGGAACGAAGGGGCTGGCAGTCATCTCCAATGGCGGTCACTGGCCATCCCGGGCCCGCATGTATCGCGGGCATGAAATGAATGACCGCAATCTGGTCTGGTCATTCGGTCAGGAAACCAACAATCCTTATGTGGACGAATGGAAGCACCTGATTGCAGCGATCCGCGAAGACCAGCAGTACAACGAAGTGGAACGCGGCTGCATGGCCAGTCTGGTCACATCCATGGGGCGTATGGCTGCTCACACCGGCCAGGAAATCACGCTCGAGCAGATGATGAATTCAGAACATGAGTTTGCACCTGATATTCAGTCGCTGACACTGGATTCGGAATCGCCGTTGCAGGCGGATGCTGACGGCATGTATCCGATTCCGCTGCCAGGCCTGGAGAAAAACCGGGAGTATGCGGGCTGACTTCGCCTGCCGAGCAGTCTCAGGCTGTGCCGTTTCGTGTCGGCCTGGGTCTTCTTCGAAACGAAAAAACGACATCAGAAAGGGTCATTGCGCACTGCGCAGTGACCTTTTTTGTTGACCGCCAGAGCATAAATCAGCCGCAAGCGCTGAATCCAGCATTGCACCGAGCTCCACCGCAGAGCACTAAAGCGGCAGATCCTGCCTGAAAAAGGGCAATCTGCGAGGAGAACGGCAGAATCTGCCGGTTCCTGCTGACAGGACGTTGTGCTGGCCAGAATCGGTCTTGCTGAAAAAGCCGGTTATCGTTCAAGTCCGTACTGTGAACGGGTCTGTGACTCCGGAAACAGCAATTTGAACACTGATGATGTTGGAGCATGGCGGGCTAATCGTCATGCCCGTGGATTTATGGGTTTCGTGCGTGCCTACAGGCTTTTATTCAACCTGTTGTACGGATTAAACCGACTGTATGAACTGGTGACATAGTCTCGTTGCGCAGCCGTTCCACGTAGAGATTTCCCTGAAATCCAGGCAACCGGAACCCCCTGCGAGTGTCCCAGCCCTCTCTGATCTAGTTTCTGAATCAGGTAACTCGAAATGCTTCTGAACACCTGGCTCTCTGTTGCCCGTCGTAGCCTTTTCTCAAATGCTGGCCGTCGGGGTACACACAGCAGAACGCAGCGAATAACTACTCTGGAGCAACTGGAGCAGCGGACACTTCTGTCTGTCAACGCGCTGGTCATCAACTCTGATAACTACGACCTGTACACGAACCCGGCAGGTGGTCTCGAAGTCGACAACAGCGACATGGCTGGCTATGACGGACTGGTGCTGGAGGGATTTTCGGTCTCCCCGACATCAGGGGATGCAATTTCCATCAATCTGAGTGGTCTGCTGCTGCATCGCCTTGCGATTGAATCAGTAACCATCCCGGATTTCGCAACCGTCGGTATGGATATTGACTTGTCCAACGTGAGCGGTCTGGAATCTGTTGCTATTGAAAACATCACGGTTTCGGGAACAGGACGGGCGCTTGATCTGACATTCAGCAACACCGATACCGCATCCCTGACCATCGAAGACAGCACACTTCCCGGGATCAGCATTTCGGCACTTGCTGGTTCGAATATCGGCAATGGAATTGTGACCGAAAACGTCATTAATGCCGGTGAGGGCTTTGAAGGCGTACTGCTGAATGTGCAGAGTTCTCCAGGTCTCGTGAGCACCGCCAACAATTTCCGCATTGTCAACAATACTCGAATCAACACACTGGACCGAGATGCCGTTCGCATCAATGCCACTGCAGGGCTCGATGCCACCAACAGTTCCATAACAGAACTGCGCGGACTGACCATCCAGAATAATCCCATCGGATCTTCAGAGGGTGCTGACGTTCTGTTCCGCGCAGAGGGCGATACCTTTGTGCAGCCGTTCAGGCTTACCAACCGTGCTGTTCGCGGAGAATTGCTGCAGACCTTCGTGTTTGACCTGAGCGACATTGGTCTCGCGTTTGACGCGGATGCCACGACCGGAAAACCGTTCACACCACTGAATGGGTCCGGGGCAGCCACCGGCGTTTCGACAGCGGTGCTGAGCAATAACAATCAGACACTGACAGTGACTTTCACCGATTTCAATCCGGGTGAGACACTTGAGTTTGTACTGGACATCGACCTTGCTGATGGCACACCGGCTTCGATCTTTGGTAACAACCTGATTGGTGCCGATGTCGCATTTCTGTTTCTTGGCAACAAGAACGTGTCTGGACAGATGGCGGGAGATCCGGTCGCCTCATCCGCAGCGCAGTTTCTGCCCGGAGCGGGTACAGCCGGTGTCACGCATGGGATCTACATCGATGCCGACGGGAGCCCGATCAGCGAGGTCTCAATTGTCGGCAACTCAATCACCGGGGTTCCGGGCCATGGCATACTCTTTGATTCCACTCACCAGAGCGATGTGACGGGGGAAGTTCGAGGCAACACGATTGCCTCCTCCGGGATTGATGGAATCCGGGTCAGCATGACTGACAGTCGGTTTGCCGGCGGGATTGTGCAAAACACAATTGCAAACAACGGGGGAGACGGCATCTCGCTGCTCCCGACAGCGTCATTCTCTGGTGGTATTGAAACTGTCACCGGGGGCCGAGTCGGGCAGAAGTTTGTCATCACCTCCACAAACCACGGCCTTGTTGACGGCGATGTGGTGATTATTCAGGGGATTCAGGAGGGTAATCAGGGAGTCAACCACGGGGCCAACGGTCAGTTCGTCGTTCAGCGAATCAGCAACAACAAGTTTGCTCTGCAGGGCACAGATATCAACTTTGGCCGTATCTTTGTCTTTGCCGGTGGTGGTTCGTGGTATGTCCCGGACTTCCGTGGCGGTGGTTCGGGCCAGAATAATGCCCGCGGATTTGCTCAGATTGACCTGCAGGTTGATGGCGCTTCGCAGGCCATCTCTGGTGCATCAAATACCACTGACATTCGAATTACCTCGGCCGCACATGGACTTCGCACAGGCGATCAGATTCGCATAACAGGAGTGCAGGGGAATACTGCGGCCAACGGCACCTTCCCGGTCACTGTTCTGTCAGCAAATCAGTTTCTGCTGCGAGGCATCTCCGGAAACGGGGACTACACAATTGGCGGCAGCTTTGTTCGTTTGGAAGAAGCGGCCTCCAACGGCGATGTTGTCTTTCAGGGAATCAACGGAAACTCCATCACCGGCAACTTCGGAGGAGGGATCTATGCTCGCCCCGAAGTCGGTTCCACGGTACGTGCTGATATCACTCAGAATGTGATCTCCCAGAACCAGTCACACGGCATTCAGTTTGAATCGCATAGTTTTGGACTGGGCACCGACCTGCCGTTGCCACCGGGGAATTCTGGCGCTACCGTTGAACCATGGGACCTTGGCTACAATGTCATTATTGGTACGGAATCTCCGGGCCAGGGCAATGTCTCCGGTGGTGGTAATACGCTGCATCAGAATGTCGGTACGGGGATTGCACTCGAAGGCCTCGATTACGGAACAGGTTCCTTTGAGATCTGGAACAACACCATCTCAGCAACCAAGGACGACAATTCGCCAGGTACGCCGTACACAGGTGACGGCGTCTTCATCCGACTTGATGATGGTCGCATCAACGCAGATGCATCTGCTCTGCTTCAGACTTCCGTGATTCGCAACAACGTGATCGGAGTCGACAACCTGGGTAATGAAGGCAACGGGCTGTTCTTCTCCATGAAGGAACGCGCCCGTATCCAGGATCTGGAAGTCATCAACAACACCTTCCTGAACAGCGGTCACGACGGATTTCATTTCGAACGATCTGAAGATGCCTATCT
>JALRDR010000357.1 GCA_023262145.1 Planctomycetaceae bacterium
ATGCAGACCGGAATCCATCTCCACTGCAGGCAGGGTTCACGACTTGCGGACCTGTGGCTGACACAAAGTCACTGCCTTGGCCTGCAGCTGCCACGATTCGCGGACAGTGAGGGTCTGCTGAGTGACCTGCTGACCTGAGCAGCAGTAGCGAGGCGTTCCCGTAAGCAGGCAGCTGTGAAGAACACATGACAGACACCCAACGGAATGGCAATCCATGCAAACGCGTCTTCTGGGGCGAACAAAACAGCAGGTTACGCAGCTGGGTTACGGCAGTATGGGCCTGCGTGGGCCAGCGACCTGGGGCGTTCGTGTGGTGGACGAATCGTCGGCCGACCGGATGCTCAACAGTGTTCTGGACGCGGGCATCAATTTCATTGACACGGCCCCTGATTACGGGATCAGCGAAGAACGCATCGGCCGTTATCTCAGACGGCGCCGCGACGACTTTCTGCTGGCCACCAAATGCGGCTGTGACCCGCTGCAGCATGAGGATCATCTGGAAATCCGTCACACCTGGACACGGCAACGAATTCGCACCAACCTGGAAGAGAGTCTGCGGCGTCTGCAGACAGACATGATCGACCTGCTGCAGTTTCACGGCGGTGACGCCGACACCCTGCAGAATGAAGGCCTGATTGATCTGCTGCTGGAGTTTCGCGAACGGGGGCTGATTCGCTGGCTGGGGATTTCCTCCTCACTGCCGAATCTTCCGAAGTTGCTGCAGCTGGATGTCTTCGACACTGTGCAGTTGCCATGGTCCTGTCTTGATCCACGGCACGCACCGCTGATGGATCAGGCGGCGGAGCAGGGCCTCGGCGTTATCGTGCGGGGCGGGATTGCACAGGGCGGACCGGATGCGGAAATTCAGCGTCCGCTGCTGAATCAGGTCTGGGAACAGGCTGGGCTGGACGACTTTCTTTCGTCGGGAATGAGCAGGGCAGAACTGCTGTTGCGCTGTACGCTATCGCGGACGTCCTGCCACACCACCATCGTGGGGACCTGCAACCCGGAGCACCTGCGGGAGAATCTGCGTGCGGCAGAGCACGGACCATTGCCTGCCAGCGTGCTGCAGGAGATCGAGGACCGCGTGAGCAAGGTCCAGAAAGGCAAGGCGACATCATAGTCGCGCGGGATTGACTGGCACCTGGGGGATCTTTCCGCTGGCCCGGCGACGCAACTCCGCCCGCAGTTCAGCCATCACCCGCTGCATTTGTGGAGTCGGATCAATCGCCAGGTTCCGGAATTCCTGTGGATCCGCGTGGTGGTCGTAGAGCTCCGTTCCAGCCTCACCATCAGCCCATTCCGTCAGACGAAACCGGTCTGACCGGATACTGCAGCCCATCACCTGAGTAGCCAGGCGGTCATCCGCCGGACGCAGAATCTGCGTCACTGCCAGCCCATTCCATTCCTGAAGTGGATTCTGCAGCAACGGCAGCAGACTGCGACCGTCGATTGCAGCGGGCACCTCCCAACCCATGCAGTCAACTACGGTGGGATAGATATCCACAAACTCGACAACCTGCCGGCAGAGTATTCCGCACCCGGCAGTTCCCGGAGCACGAATCAGCAGTGGCGTCCTGGCGCCCTGCTCAAACAGCGTACGCTTCTGCCAGACACCATTGTGTTCTCCCAGATGGTATCCATGGTCGCTCCAGAACACGACCAGCGTATTCTCTGACAGCCCGAGTTGATCCAGTGCCTGCAGGAGACGGCCGACCTGCGCATCCACGAAGGAGATGCTCGCATAATACGCCTGCAGGGCATCCAGCAACGTCGCTTCAGAAAGGCCGTAATGAGGAACCGGACAGTTGTGCGAAAATGCAGCCACAGGAATGTCATCCCGATCATCGGCGGGAGCAAACGGCAACCGCAGCC
>JALRDR010000293.1 GCA_023262145.1 Planctomycetaceae bacterium
GGCCGTTTATACCGAGGCGGCTAACCCTCGTGCTGCGGTTCAGGAGTCCTCCGCCCCCGTGTGCGCTTTGCTGCTGCAAAGTCACACAGATCTGCAGACGCTGGAGGGCTGCAGCCGGAGTACCAAAATGCAACTCCCAGAATGCTGTCTGCAGATAATGATCCAGCAGCATAAACGACTCATGCTGGCTACTCACCAAAAGATTTTCTGCATGCCAGTCTGCCGTTTGCATCAGCTGTCGGGCCGAATCTGTATCGCCACGCCACCATGCATTTCGAGCCAGATCCATACAAAGTTGCTTAAACCGCAGGGCCTGTTCAGAGGTGAGCCGCAGGCGTCTGGACTCAGACGCCTGCCATAACAACTGTCGCTCCGCATCGCCTGGGGTCTGACTTGCAACGCCCTCCCGCAGAACCGCATCCCAGAGTTCCTGAGGAATCGCCACGGAGTCAGCAGGCAGTTCTTTGCCTTGCTGCGCAGCAAACGCAGCAGGCGGCCACACGGACACAAAGCAACAGGCAATCCATATCCCGCAGCTGGAAAAGACTCTCTGCAGGATCGCAACCTGCCAGCTGCCGCGTGGAAATCGCCAATAAATCTGCTGTAGCATGGGACCCAATAAGACTTCTGGAACAGCTCGCAAACCTAGAACAGCTCGCGAAGCGGAGCACCACCATCCACCACGTACCGCGGACGACCCTGGTGGTCTTCGTACTGCACGTCCAGCGGGACATCGAAATACCGAAACAGAGTGGCTGCCAGATCAGCCGGAGTTACGGGACGTTCCCGAATCGTCCCTCCGTCGGCTTCCGTCGCTCCAATCACCTGACCATGGTTCAGACCGCCGCCAGCAAGACACATGGACATCACCTCCGGCCAGTGATTACGTCCATCAGTGCTTCCCTGAGTGCCCATGGATGGAGTCCGCCCGAATTCTCCCATGGCAATCACAAGCACATTGTCCAGCAGCCCGCGCTGTTCGAGATCACCGACAAGCGTCGTAATCAGGTGATCAAACAGAGGCAACAACGGCCCCAGCCCCTTTGTGATTCCGCCATAAGGAGGAATGTTGTCTCCATGCGTATCCCAGGTGCCGGAAGCCGTATGGTAACTCAGATCCAGAGTCACAAATGCTGTCCCCGCTTCCACCAGCCGGCGAGCAATCAGAGCCTGCTGGCACCACAGATGACTCCCGTACGCCGCTCGCACGGCCGGATCTTCCAGTTCCAGATCAAAGGCCTGGCGAGCCCGCTCGCCTACCAGCATTTCCGCTGCCTGTCGCTGGTAGACGCCGATCGCATCCATCGAACCGTCCTGATCAAGCCCTCCACGCATTCGATCAAACTGTTCCAGCAGACTCAGTCGATCTTCAATTCGACCCCCACTTAGACCACCCGGCATCTGAAACAGATCCCCTCGCGTCATACCGCCCGTGTCGCCGCCCACATTTGTGTAAATCGGGAGTCGAGTCGCCTGATCACAGATGAACGGGTCATACTGCTTGCCCAGATAACCGGCAAACGACAAATGCGAACGTGACTTCATGAAGGCCGCATAGGCCGGCATCGATGGATGATTCGCCCCGCGATGCTTCGCTATCAACGATGCCAGAGAAGGGTAGTGCCGTGCCTCCGGATTGATTCGCGGTGCTGCAGCGATGTTGCCAGTCTGGAACACCATGTTCGGCTCATGGTTGCTGTGACGAGCATCCACCGATCGAATGATTGTGAATTTATCCAGCATCGCAGCCTGACGCGGCAAATGCTCTGAAATCACAACACCCGGGAGTACGGTCTGCGTGACTCCGAATGGTCCACGATTGATCCACGGCCGTTCCGGCTTGCTGTCCCATGTATCAATATGGCTGGGTCCACCCGCCATCCAGAGCAGAATCACACTGCGGCCACGAGAACTGGCTTTGCCCTGTTGATTCGCCTGATCCTGTGCCTGCAACAACTGCGGCAGACTTAACCCACCAATTCCTGCCAGGCCGGCCTTCAGCATGCCGCGACGATCTGCGTAGAACAATCCCTCCCGAGCACGACCATCGAAGGTCGCAAATGCATGACCGCCATGTTGCGGATGAGACGGAGCGGAACCGGAAGAATGCAATGCTGTCATCAGAATTCTCCCGCTGTCGGGGTAACATCAGGACTGAAGGCTCATCCCACTCACTATTCCGAAGCTCTGCTCATTTGTCGTCCGCCGTCCAGCAACTCTCTGTTGTTGCAACGCTGCTGAATATCTCTTCGTCAGCGGGCAAACTTCAGCTGCAACTCAGCCCATTCAGGAACCTGCAGTTCGGCAATTCGCTCCTCAGATTCGCGAATGAAGGGGTCAAATCGAGCAATATCTGCCGCGTTATTCCCCTGTTCATGCTTGCGGAAACCAAACAGATACGTAATGTTCTGAGGTCTCCAGCGATGAAAGTAAAGCTCATTTTTCTTTGTAATCTCTTCTCGCAGTGCTTCATACTGTCCCGTGGAGTCAAGAACGTAGCCTTCCCCCGCTGCACCGGACAGGGGCTTGACGGTCCAGACAGATTCATCCGCTGCAGCCGTGATACGGCCGCCCCTGACCACCAATCGAACCGGCAATGGTGACAAACTGGCCTCCCGGGCACGAAAACTGACCACACCAGCCTCGTCATCAAAACGAACATCGGCAATCTCCAGCCCCTGACCACGCACGGCCTTGCTGGACAGATTCACCTCGATTTCCGCGTTCACTGCCGGAACCCCCAGCAGACGCTCCCGCAACACCAGTCCGGCACATAAGTAACCACGGCTGGTCAGATGCATGCCGTTGTCTGCCAAAGCATCGGTCGCTATCTGAGTTCCCTGCAGCATATTCAGCTTTGCATTCACCATCGTCGTGCTGCTCACAAAACCAGTGAACAAATCAACAAACGCCAGCTGGCGAGATTGTGCCACGCTGCCCGTGGCTTCACTGAACACGCGAATCCTGGGATTGAATCGTGACGGTGAGGGAACAGGAGGCAGTGCATCCATCAACTCGTGAGGCGATACAAGAATCACCGGCATCCCGGAGGCAGTCAGTTCATCCACAAGCTGCATCAGCTGCGTTGAGTATGCATCACTGCTGAGTCCCGGGGTCAGGGCTTCATTCTGCCCCATACACACAAGCACAACAGTTGGCTCTTCAGCCCGAATGTGTTCCACCATCCGCAGGTAGCCAACTGAAGGAGCGTCAAAAATACCGCGAGATTCAGACCAGACCGTATCTGCACTCCAGCCCAGATTCCGAAAAGTCACTTTCCGACTGCCAAGCGTCCCCGCCAATGCTGTCTCCAGATGCTCAGACAACTGAGCCCGTTCAACAAATGTGGCACCAACAATGCAGACATGATCACCATCCTGCAGCATCAATGGTAAGGAGTCTCGAGGGGCATTCTGCATCGAAACGACTGCAGATGTCTGCGGAATCTTCACTGCAGACAACCCGGCAGGCAATGCGGTCCCCGCTTCCACAGCCTTCCAGTCACGATCGTTGAAGTCCGTCTGCTGCCATCCCACCGGTGGTGCCGCTGGAGCCTGCTTGAAGGAACTTGCAGACACCCTGCGGCCACCATCCCGAATCACCTCCAGCCCCACACCCACCGCAGCCTGTTCTCGCTTCCCCTGCAACTCAATCGCAAGCAGATTGCGACCCTCCCGAAGCAACGGCCGAATATCAAATACACGCCCCTGCACAGTTCCCCCGTCAACCTGCATCTGCTCAAACCGCAGGAGTCGCAGACCGTTTACATACACAGAACAATCCACGTCGGATGCCAGTTCCAGACGAACCTCATCCGCAGGCAACAACCCGCCTGGCAAGGCACAACGGTACCACGCTGAGATCATTCCGTTCTCAGCAGCCGCTGCCTGCACCCACGTCAGCTCGCCCGCGGCGTCAAGGTGCGGACCACAGACCAGTCCTGTACTGAACACAAATGCGAAAAACCGACACATAAGCCGACAGCAGAAAATGTTGAACTGATTCATGCAAGGCGGTTCCGATTCAGCGTCCCGTTGGCGAAAGAATTTCGTCACGAAGGGTAAAGAATTCCTCCGGAAAGGGCTACTCAAAGCAACCCCTGTTCTGGCGGGAAAGTCAGCGATTCGTCTCACGCAGAATCTGTTCGGCGAGCTGCATCAGCCGCTGCCGCTGGTCAGAATCAGTACCAGCTCCCCAGGCTCGCAGAATCTCATCCCGCTGTTCCCCCAGCTCGTTTCTCAGTGCTGTCAGGCCAAGTCGTTCGCTGCCATAGACGGCTTCATTCAGTACCGCAAGCCGCAAGGATTCAGATAACTGCTCTGAATTCCCTGCAATCCCCGCCCGCAACATTGCTGCAGCAAGTCCTTCAGCACCGTCATGCACTGACAGTGACGCTGCAGCGCTCACAAGCAGGGGCTGATCCAGCGTTCGCAACTGCATTGCAATCCCACGCTCGACAGCCAGTGGCGGCGCCTGTTCAGCCGCATGGTCAAGGAAACGTTGCACAATCGCCGCCAGCTGACCCTGCTCCGCCGCCAGCGAACTGGCGCGCGCTACACAATGCCCCAGCAAGGCCAGTCGGAATAGCGACGATGAGACTGCTGTGCCTCCCGAGGACTGTAATCGCAGGCAGATACTGCGAAAACGCTCCCGCTGCTCGTCATCTGACAGCTGACAGCTCAATGCTGCTGTCACCAGCAGACTCTGCAGTCGTAGTGAGAGCAACTGCTCTCGGTCTGCAGTCGCAGGACCATCGTGACCGGAGATTTCCAGCAACATGTCGCAGGGCAGGGCAGCCCCGTTCGCAGTCAGTTCGTCAACCTGCAGCTCCAGCCACTCCAGCAGACGCGGCGGTGTCAGCTGCCGCAGACTCCAGCGACGGGACGCATTCCAGCGACTTCGAAATGCAATCGCCTTGTCCTCCCCCAGTGTGCCGGCAAATCGCTGCAGGTCTGCATCAGTGACGCTCAGCAACAAACCGGCCGCCTCAATCGGATAACCGGAATGCTGAATCTGCTCAGCCGTCTGCAGGATTCGCCGTACGCTGTCCGGCTGACTGCTTCTCCCCTGCATCTGCAGAATCTCCCCCGTTCTGCGCAACAACAGATCCCTGGCCAGTCGACGCTCTCCCATCCCGTCATATAGCGACGCCAGCTCTATCGAGACCAGATCCTGGAATTCGGATCCCTGTGGCACCGTCTGCACCAGGAATTCCAGTATCTCCCGCCGCAAATGCTGAGCAGTCGGGAATCCAGCAATGCTCTCCTGCAATACAACCAGTACCGAAAAATAACGTTCGCGCACTTCTCCGCCCGCTGCAACCTCTGCCGCAGCAGCAGCCATGACCCCGGCTGAAGCGGCTGCGGCTGCGGTCCGGTTCTCACGCTGCAGCTGGAGCAGCATTTCCAGGGCCTGCCCGAGGTATCGCATCTGCTCCCTGTCGGTAACAAGGAACTGCAGAACCTGCTCCCGCAATGTCGTTGTCGGAATCCGCTCCAGCAGTCGTACTATCTCACCAAATTCAATGCGAAATGTTGCCGATCCACCACCACTCTTCCCCGCAAACTCAAGCAGGTCTGTATGCAGTGCCGCAACAATTGTCTCTGCTGAAACAAGCCCCGCGTGATTCAATGCGGTCGCTATCGCCAGCCTGCGAGAATTCGGGTCACTGAGCAACATCTGCATGACACGAGTTGCCAGATCACTACGCCCCTCCTCTGACTCCAGAACCACCGCGGCACTGATGAGCAGGCGACTCTGCCCCCTCCATACCTCGCTGTCAGCATCCAGTAGTCGCTCCACCAGTGGAGCACGCAGGTCGGCACGCTCAAAGGCCTGATAAAATGTCTCCAGCTGCTCACCAAAAGCGGCAGGATTCTCTGCAAATAACTGCAGGTACAGCTCACAGGCGGCCGCGACAGCACCTTCCCGCTCCAGTTCCACAGCGCGATCTCGTAAACCTGCTGTCAACCGCTGATTCACCTGATTCAGCCGATTCCTGCGCTGCTCCAACAGCTCCGCCTC
>JALRDR010000459.1 GCA_023262145.1 Planctomycetaceae bacterium
GAGGAATACTCGTATGGGCCACGGTAGCAGACAGGAGGCACGTCGAAGTTGCCGTGCCCCGGAGGAGACGGTGCTGACCATTCCAGACCATTCGCCTTCCATGGATTACGGCCAACCTTGCGGCCATAGAACATGCTGTAGAAAAAGTTGCCCAGCAACAGGAACTGTGAGAAGCCCATCATGATCGCGGACATTGTCATCAGCTTGTTCATCGGCAACAGATGCTCCAGATATCCGTGCAGGTATGGGTCTGCATAGCGGCGAGGCATCCCGGCAATTCCCAGCAGGTGCATTGGGAAAAATGTTCCGTTCATTCCGATGAATGTCAGCACGAAATGAATCTTCTGCACCCCATCACTCATCTCACGGCCGAACATCTTCGGGAACCAGAACTGAATACCAGCAAACACTCCGAAAAGAGTGGCCCCGAAGAGTACATAGTGGAAGTGAGCCACAATGAAATAGGTATCGTGGAAATAGATGTCCACAGGCACGGCCGCCATGAAGATACCGCTGAGTCCACCGACAATGAACAGTGCCACAAAGGCTGCACAATTCAGGAAGACTGCGTTGAACTGAATGTCACCGTCCCAGATCGTGCCAATCCAGTTGAAGACCTTAATGGCTGACGGCAGAGCAATCATCATGGTTGAGGTCATAAAGGTCATGCCAAGTGCCGGGTTCATTCCGCTGGTGAACATGTGATGTCCCCAGACGATGAATCCCAGCCCCGCAATGGCAGCCATTGAGTAAACCATGGGCTGATAACCGAACACCGGCTTGCGGCACATGCACGCCAGCATGTCAGAAACCATTCCCATTGCAGGCAGCAGCATGATGTAAACTGCCGGGTGGGAGTAGAACCAGAACAGGTGCTGCCACAACAACGGCTGACCACCACCAACTGTTGGTTCGGCGTTGTTCACAATCAGCCCTGCCGGAACAAAGAAGACGGAATGGATGGATGTTGGCAGCAACAGTCCAAGTCGGTCGAACACCAGCATAAAGCCAGCAGCGGTGAGCACTGGCAGAGCAAATGCCTGCAGGATCGCGGTGATAAACATCGCCCAGATCGTCAACGGCATGCGAAACAGGGTCATCCCCGGGGCACGCATATTGATGATGGTGGTCATGTAGTTCACAGACCCCATCATCGAAGACACACCGACAAGCGTGAGTCCAAAGAGCCACCACGTCTGTGCGTCCCCGGAACTCGGAGACGCCGATGCGATATCAGAAAGCACCGGATAACTTGTCCAGCCGTTTGCCGGGCCAGCAGTTGCTCCGCCCGAAATGAAGCTGTACCCAAAACATGCGATCGCTGGCCACATGAACCAGTAACTGAGCATATTCAGGATTGGAAACGCCATATCGTCTGCACCAATCTGCAGCGGGATCAAAAAGTTCCCGAATGCACCCGCAAGCACGGGGATGATGACCAGAAAGATCATCACCGATGCATGCATGGTAAACAGCATCGTGTAAAACTCCGGGCTGATCTGGCCACCTTCACCGGCGAAGACCCCGAAGAGTCGGCCAACCACCGGCATACTCTGCCAGGGGAAAGCCAGTTGCCAGCGCACGGCCAGCGCCAGTGCGCCGCCGACCATCAGCATCAGGATTGTCGTGATCAGAAACTGAATTCCGATCACCTTGTGGTCGGTGGAGAAGACATACTTCTGGATGAAGGTCTGCTCATGGTGTCCGTGGGCGTGATCATGACCATGAGAATGATCAGAGGATTCCAATGCCGGTGTTATTGTTGCCATGGGGTCGATCCACCTGTTTTCTGTTCAAAACAGTCGCTGCCCGGGAGGTCAGTCGTACTACAGAAATTGTTCCAAACTTCGCTGCGTTTACTTCACCGAGACTGCCGCATGAGAATATGCAGTCACTCTTCACTGTTCTCTTCGTTCACACCGTCTTCGTTCTGTTCAGCCTGAAGCTGCTCCATGTAAGCTGCCACAGATTCCGGTGTCTCCGCGATGATGCGGGCCTTCATCTTGTAATGCCCCCAACCGCATAATTCTGCACAGAGCAATTCATACTCCCCAGCCTCTTCAGCGTCGAACCAGACCGGAATGATCAGTCCCGGAACGGCATCCTGCTTGACGCGGAGCCGCGGAATGAAGAAGGAATGCTGCACGTCCTGCGTTCGCAGGTTGACCATGGTGGGGATTGTTGCCGGAACGTGCAGTTCGTTCACATAGTACAAATCGCCCGGCTGTGGTGTTGTCGCCAGGCTTGTGCCCGGCTTTGGATACCGAATTCGCCATTCAAACTGTCGAGCCATCACCTCTGCTGCAGCACCTCCCTGAGTGTCTTCGGGGAAGCGGTTGAGTACTCGGATATCCGCGACCACATCCAGCTGCGCCATCGAAATAAACACCAGGATGAACGCCGGGGCAATGGTCCAGAGGATCTCCAGACGATGGCTTCCATGGGAAAACCAGACCTTGTCGCTGTCATTGCGATTGGCGCTCTTCCAAAGGGCATAGCCAAGAGCAAATTCAGTCGCCACAAATGTCACTGCGACGATGATCAGAATGAGATAAAACAGCCCATCAATCTGATGGCCGATGGAAGACAATGCTTTTCCCGGGAACCACCATCCGTGTCCGGGCGCAATCACGCACGCATACAAGGCGACCAGTGGCCAGAACCAGAAAAACAGAGCCCAGAACCGCTTCTCACTGCTGGTAAACGTCATGGCGGCGAAAATCAGTGCCAGAACGCCCACTCCGCTCATCTCGCCTGACAACAGCGGCAACGCCGCACCTGGATTTGCCGAGTTGTAGATTGGTCCCAAAACACATTCGTAGCAGGCAAGGCCGACCGAAATGAGTCTCAGAACCCAGATCAGAAGCACGGAGAGATTCATCGTTGTATGACTCCAGTTGCCGGATCAGCCGGCCGGGGTTAGTTGCGTTCGAATGCAGAAACCGGTTGGCTCAGTCGCCTGCCTCTGCGGCTGCAGTTTCCGACGTTGACGCCAATTCGCCGGATGCACCGGGTTCGGATTCAAACGGAACACTCAATACATAATTCACGATGTGCCAGATATCTTCGTGAGGTGTGTTCTTGAAGGACGGCATGCGCGAACCTTTGATGCCGGAATAAACGCGACAGAAAATATCAATCGGACGTCGTCCGCCACGAAAGATCCCGGACTGCAGATTTCGGGGCTGGTTCAGATTGTCCCAGACGTCGTGCAGCCCCGCCTCTTCATAGAGTTCATTCGTGGTGGGGTTTCTTTCGAATGCAATTGTCTGAGGACCATTTCCAGCTCCGTCAATGCCATGGCAGTCGGCACAGTTAAGCGCTTTGCTGAGGTAAAGTTCACGTCCGCGACGACGAGATTCCGGGGAATCGGGAACCCGCGGCACAGAGGGAATCACTTTGGCCTCATCGGATTCTGCTCCTTCCCAGGTCTCCTTCAGGTCGTCACCGGCAAGTTCTACGGAATCCGCCATGTCCTCGGTGAGAAATTCGGTGAGTTCTTCAATAATCTCCGCACGCGTCTCACCGCCTTCGATGCGGCTCTTCATCGCTTCTCTGCTGTAGTCCGCTGACAGTTCCACCACCAATTTGCGCTCAAACTCGCCGCGCATGGCAAGGAAACGTACGTATTCGATGATGGCGTTCATCTCCTCGTCTTCCATGAGAAGAAACGAGGGCATGTATGTTCCCGGAATTCCATAACGCAGGATTCGCGTGAGGTCATCGCGGCTGGCACGAGACAGATCGTTGGTGGAGGTGAATTTGAAGACACCGTGACGGTAATCCCGCGGACGCGGATTGAGGTACTGAGCAGTCGGGCCGTTACCGTCACCGGCAGTCCCGTGGCAATGACTACAGTGCCGCATGTAGGAGACGCGACCTGACTGCAACACTGATCCTGCATCAAGAGTGCAGGTCTGTCCGGCAGCGAACTCTACGTCTGATGCGGCCAGCACTGCTTCACCCGTTTCCGCATTCCACGATTCGACCGCGACAAGCTTTCCATCTGCTGTAAGCAGCGAAGCGACCTGATCGGGGAGAGACGCGTCCTCC
>JALRDR010000522.1 GCA_023262145.1 Planctomycetaceae bacterium
CCCGGCAGTACAGCCCCGGAGTACAGCCCGGCACACCGGCAGCAGTCAACAGAAATCGCAGTCTTCTGCTTTTTCATTGTGCCAGCAGGCGACAATGACGCCACGGATTGCGCAGAATAACCTCCGCAGCGTGAGGATACCAATCGCGGGGCGGAAATTCTGTTGTTCTACGCGCCGCAGCAGCAGCAGGTCCGGATCCCTGCGGTCGTGTGCTTCCTGCTGCCTGCTGACTCTTGTTGCCGCTCTCGTCAGGGGCAATTTACAGAGCCTACTGGATTCTATGCGACGGTCGGAAAGCTGTAACCATGAGTGATGTGCGGTACCTGATTTTCGATATTGAAACGGTTGGTGACGGCAACCTGATCCAGCGCATTCGGTATCCCGACGAGCAACTGACTCCCCGGCAGGCCATCGCCAGGTATCGCAGCCAGTTGCTGGAGGAGACGGGAAAAGACGTACTGCCGCTCACCTTTGTGCTTCCGGTATCCGTTGCGGTTGCAAAGGTGCGTGCTGACCTGTCCTTGATTGATATCTCCGTACTGGACCACCCTCATTATCGCCCACAGGAGATCGTGCGAGGATTCTGGCAGGGCTGGAATCACTACCGTCGTCCGACTTTTGTCACATTCAACGGCCGCGGATACGATCTGCCCGTGATGGAAGTCGCTGCATTTCGATTTGGAATCAGCATTCCCGCGTGGTTCAATATCGACTCGCGTTCCTTTGAACAGTCTCGAAATCGCTACAACCAGACTGCTCATCTGGATCTCCAGGATGTGCTCACCAATTTCAGTGCCTTCCGCATGAACGGTGGCCTGAATCTGCTGGCAAATCTGCTCCATAAACCTGGCAAAGCAGGCGTCGACGGTTCGCAGGTACAGGACATGTTCCATAACGGTCAGGTCGAGGAAATCAACGACTACTGCCGCTGTGATGTCCTGGATACCTACTTCGTTTTTCTGCGCACACAGGTACTGCTGGGACGCATTACGCTGGAGGATGAAAACACTCTGACGGCCGATGCCCGCAACATGCTGGAATCCCGAGCGGAGCAGCATCCGGCCTACGCGCACTACCTGCAGGTATGGGACCAGCGTCTGCAGGATCGCATGGACGTGAGCACTGCAATCGGCAGCATTACCGAATCGGCAGCAGCAGAGCCTCCAGCCACAGAAGACTGACCACCAGCCGGCCGCCCTCAGCCTGCAGTGAATACTTCAACAGCTGACAACCTCCTGCTGTAGCCAGTTCGGGCCGTTGGAAACCACGACCTCCAGTGGCACACTCAGGCTCATTGCTGACTCCATGCTTACCCGCACTGCGGGCGCCAGCCACGTGAGTTCTTCCTGAGGGCATTCAAAGACCAGTTCGTCGTGAATCTGCATGAGCAGACTTGCCTGCCGTCCCGAGTTGCGGAGCAGGTCATCCACATTCAGCATCGCCTGTTTGATCAGATCAGCAGCAGTTCCCTGCAGCACAGTATTGATCGCCGTACGCTCCGCCATGTTTCTGTTCAGTCCGGTCGTATTGCGAATCCCACTGATTGCTCGACGACGATTGGTAATTGTCCGAGCAAACCCGGTCTTTGCGGTTTCTTCGAGGACTGCCGTGCAGAACGCCTCCACCCCGGAATAGCGGGCAAAGTAGTTTTCGATGAAGGCAGCCGCTTCACCGGTATCGATGCCGAGCGCAGCGGCAAGGCCCCAGGGAGACTGTCCATAAATCACCCCGAAATTGACGGCCTTGGCAATCCGTCGCTGCTCAGATGTCACCGCGGCCGCCTCAACTTCAAAGACCTCTGCTGCCACCGCAGCATGAATATCCAGGCCCGCAGCAAATGCGGCACACAAGGCTGAGTCGCCGCTGAAGTGCGCCAGCATGCGAAGTTCGATCTGCGAATAGTCGGCACACACCAGCGTCCAGCCCGCTGACTCCGGAAGAAACGCGGCGCGAACACGCTTTCCTTCCGGAGTACGCACAGGGATGTTCTGCAGGTTCGGATCGCTCGAACTCAAACGCCCGGTTGCGGCAACAGTCTGATGAAATGTTGCATGAATACGACCCGTCTGTTCATGGACAAGGTTCGGCAGCGCATCCAGGTAAGTGCCGCGGAGCTTGATCAGATGTCGACGCTCCAGAACCTGCTGTGGCAGCGGATGCTGTACCGAAAGTTTCTCCAGAGTTTCCTGATCCGTACTGGCTCCCGTCTGGGTGCGGCGAATGACCGGCAACTGCAATTCGGTGAAGAGAATCTCTGCAAGCTGTTTCGGGGAATCGATGTTGAAGGTCCGCCCAGCAGCCTTATGGATCTCTTCGGTCAGACGATCTATCGTCTCCGTCATCTCTGCACTCTGCCGCTGCAGTTCTGCCGATTCCAGACGAATCCCTCGGTGTTCCATCTCCGCCAGCACACGAATCAGCGGTTCTTCCAGTTGGAGATACAGCGCGTTCAGATCGCTGTCACACAGGTCACGTCGAAGCTCCGTTTCCACCATCACAAGCTGCTGCAGTTGCTGCAGGGCAGCCTGCACCGAAATGCCACTCTGCTGCGGGCCCTCGTCTTCGTCCGCAAACATCGTCTTCTGCGTCCGTCGCGGACGCTGCTGCGTGTCGGCATCGTGATCTGTCGTACTCATGCCAAGGCGGGCCGCGATGTCATTGAGCTGATGTCCGCGCGCACCGCTTTCCAGCAGATAATCCACCACCGAAAGATCGAACAGATGCCGTGGAAGAGGAACTCCATGATTCAGCAGGGCGTGGCAGAATGGCTTGGCATCGGCAACCACGAATTCGGCATTCATACCTGCCATGGCTGTCAGCAGCGCCTGCAGTCGCTGCTCGTCCGTCCCGGCAGGCAACCAGAGCCACGCGGATTCGGAGGTTCCGCAGGCAATCGCCTGCAGTCGTCGGCCGCGGACACCGTTACCGCTCAGCACAGGATACACGTACAGACGCTGCTGTTTCTGCAGCAGATCAATCTGCTGCTCGGCTTCACGACTGCTGATTTCCTGTATCGACGTCCAGACGGGTTGATTCGGCACGGTTGAGTTTGCACCCGTGCCCGCTTCCGATTCAGTTTCTCCGACTGCCAGCGGAGCTGCGCCAGCACCAGCACCAGCTTCCCGCATCAGGCCCGCATAGCGGCGAAATCCCAGGTCGGTGAACAACGCCAGCAGCTGCTCATGGTCCGGCTCACGCAGTCGGGCTGATTCCAGATCGAATCCCAGCTCCAGGTCCTGCCGCAGCAATACCAGCTCTCGACTGACTCTCGCCTGATCTGCGAAGTCCCGCAGATTCTCCTGGACCTTCTTCCCAGGCGCTTCAGCAGCGTGAGCAAGGATGTTTTCCAGATCGCCAAACTTTTCGATCAGTGCGGCCGCCGTTTTGGGGCCGATCTTCGGGACACCGGGAACGTTGTCGACCGTGTCGCCCACCAGTGACTGAAAGTCGACCACCTGATCCGGTCGAATCCCCCAGTCCTGCAGCAAAGATGCCTCATTGTAGAATTCGTTCCTGCGGCAGTTGAGCATCCTGACCCGCGGCCCCAGCAATTGCCGGTTGTCCTTGTCACTCGAGACAATCACCACGTCCATGTCCTGTTCCGTCGCCAGGCGTGTCACCGTCGCAATCACATCGTCAGCCTCCCAGCCATCCATCCGAATTCCCGGAATTCGGAAGCCCTGCAACAGCTGTTCAATCAGGGGAATCTGAGGTGCCAGGTCTTCCGGAATCTCTGTGCGGTTCGCCTTGTATTCCGGGTAAATCCGGGACCGCTCGCCCGGCCCGGGAGAATCCAGTGCACAGATCAGGTGAGTCGGGCCGCGATCACGAATCGCGAACAGGTCTCTGGTAAGGCCAAACACCGCATTTGTGGGCTGGCCGCGAGTGCCCGTCATGGGCGGAATCGCGTGAAAAACCTGAAACATCAGGGAAAAAGTGTCGATCACGTAGATGCATTCGCGAGTCATGAAGTATTCCGCCGATAAAAACGGGGCTGCTGCTGCGGGAGTCTGGTGAATGGGCAGCATTCCCCTGGCCCATGTCAGCCGCTCCACCGCTGCGTCCTGCCGAATGGTAATCGCCCGCGGAATTCTCACCCGGTGGCGGTCTGGAAGCAACTTGACAGGCCCGGTCCTCGCCGCTGCCCATCTCGCTGCAGACCCTGACAGGTTTCCAGCGTGAAGACAATTGCAGGTGGGTTGGAAATTGCATTTCCATAGCCCTTCTGATAACGTCTTCTTTCGGCTTCAACATCTACTGTTCAAATGTTTAGAAATCTTTCCGGAGGGTTTTTGTGGTCAAGTTGCGTTTGCGAGATAATGAAAGTGTGTCGGAAGCAGTGCGTCGGTTCCGTAAACTTGTTGAGCATGCCGGCGTGAAAAAAGAGATGCGCAAGCGCGAGTTCTACGAAAAGCCCAGTGATATTCGTCGTCGCGACCGTCGTCGCTCTGAGATGCGAGCTCGTCGAGCCAACCAGCCACCGGAACTTGATCTCCAGTGATCGCAGTTGCAGCAGTGCTCTGAAACCAGCAGTGCAGGATCAATTCACCGAACAATGCACCCTGCCGCAAGTGCCCACAGCCCGGAATGAAGCAGACCGAAAAGTCCTGCATCAGGTTCCGGGCTTTTTTTGCGCATTGCTGCCTGCACTGAGCAGCAGCGAAGAAGTACGTCGCGGCAGTCGACAGGGACGTGACTGCAGCCCTGCCGTCCGAGCCGAACGCAAAGCGGTCTGGCGACTGAACGCTCACCCGCCCCGTTGTGGCTTCACCGTCAAAGATCCGACACGGTCTCAATCTCACTGCCCGCAGGCGTACTGAGGGCCTGCAGAACTTTCGGATCAATGTCGTTGCTCAGGAATCTCGTGCTGCCGTCTCCCATCAATACGTGAACTCCGGTCTTCCATGGGCTGCTGAAACCATCCGAGCCACTATTGATGCCGCGTGCCGGGTCGCGGACATTTCGTGGGTCTCCCCACGCTGACGGACGTTCCACGACCTCACCGAAGAAAATTGTGTTTGACGTTCCGTCGCTGATGGACTTCAGGGCGACTCCCTGCCCAATCGCAAATACGCGCTGATTTGCGGCATAGTTGGCGACTGCGTAGCCATCTTCCGTGTGATGTTGCCGCTTTAAAGCCAAGTCTCGAAACTGAAACTCAAACACACGCCTGACGAAGGCTGATCTGTTGTCCGGATGGTTCCACGGTTTTGCGTAGTCGATGGCCGCTGCCAGTTCCGGCAGCTCCCCACGAAGGTGTGGCAGTAGCTTCGTCAGAGCACTGTGCATGGGCTGCCCCAGTGAATTCAGATCTCCGGCGGGAGGCAACTGGTCGTTATTGGTGTCCGCTTTGGTGAGCAACGCCCATCCGATATCTTTCAGATTTCTCCTGGAATGTGTCCTGTCCCAAATTTTGTCAAATGAGTTTTCCAGAACTGGATCCTTGCCCAAAGTCATCCATGCCAGATGATGCACCACTCCCACAAGGCTGATTCCTGCTGTGAATGACAACAGCAATGTGGCAGTAATTGTGATTGACCACCGGAGCTTCCACGTCTCGGGGTGCCCGCCTCGGCTCGCGAGTATTCTGCTCCCACAGAATTGCACACCGCCCAACAGCAGAGCCAATGCAAGCCATGCAGTAAGTACCTGCGGAATGTCGGCCTGAACGGCAGGCAATGTTTCCCACAGAAATGACAACCAGCCCGTCAACAGAACCCATGGCACTTGCAACAGGAAGAATACGCCATTTCCCAGCAGAAACAGCAGGAACAGCAGGAACAATGCCAGTGGCAGGGTCCAAAACGGTAGTCGCGGATTCATCACGGACTCTCCACGGGGGCCACAACCCCTGACTGATACAGCGCGAGCTGAATGCTGTCACTGAAGATCGCAGGTTCGATGACCAATGGAGTGTCACTCGATTCTGCCGGAATCTCATCGGTCATCACAGGCGGTCGGTAAACGTACTCTGCAGGCAGATCGCCAGGAACGAGGCGAAGCTGTGCAGGCAGAGTCGCATATTGTTCAGCAGTGGGATACAGGCCGTCATGTTCAACACACCACCGCTTCAATTCCAGCCACAGACGATGCAGCTGCACTTGCCGCTCTGACTGCAGCGACAGCCGCTCTGACTGCAGCGACAATTGACGACGGACTTCCTGAGCTACCTGGTCGCCGATGGCAGCGGGTTGCTGTGAAGCCAGTTGTGATGTGAAGCCTGTTCTGACCCATGCGCCGGGAGTCATCAGTTCTCTGGCACCGGAGATCATCGTCAGCACAATAATGAACATCAGCCCCCAGAGCGTGACTCCTGCCAGCGCGCCGCGGAACGACAACCGCGGAAGTTGTGAGAAATCATTGCCGAGGCGGTTCCAGAGCCGCTGGACGAATATTGTACAGACCAGCAGCAGCAGCAGAAAAAAGGAGATCGAGGAGAATCGCAGCCGGCCGATGTCAGTGAGGCTGATCGTGGGCATGCCAGCCCATGCGGAACGCGACCAGATCGACCCGCACAGAATCACAGTTGCCTGACAGAGACGTCGGTATGGACTGTTCATGGCAGTTGACCAGCTTCCTGTCGCAGAGTTGAAAGGAGAACTGAGCAGACGCACTGCAGGAGAACAGGCAACCAGGGCCACCTGCTGCAGAAACGTCAACTGGTTCGCAGTCATCATTCAGCGTGAGCTGAAGCCTGCTGACTAAACATCCCGCATTCGCAATTGCATCGAAAGCAGAAAGGATGGATTCAGTGGTTTTCAGGTGCCGGTCGAGGCCGACAACACCGGTGCGCACCTTAGAGGCGGGAGTGGCCAGCGGCACAGTTTCAGCAGAAAAAATCTCTCCGGAATTGTAGAATTCTGAGGAGTCTTCGACAATCGAGCTTCGGAAATCTGCCGGATTTTGCCTCGCGTATTGCAATGTTCTGCAGAGGCAGCTCGTCATCTGTTTCCGGTTGTTCTCCCTGACAGATTTGCTTGCTGCAGAAGCGATTCTGCTCCTTGAATCACGACCACACAGGAATGAAAATCAATGCAGAGCATCAGTCGGCGAAGGTTCATTCAGCAGAGCGGGGTTGCTGCGGGAATCAGTATTGCCGCTCAGCACGCGGACTCTGCCGCACATAAGATTCCTCAGGTGGACCCACATGAGATCACACGGCTCAGAACACAGCTCAAGGGGCAGCTGGTGGCCCTCGGGGACTCCGACTACGAGCAGGCCCGCCGCGTCTTTTACTGGAATCCTCGCACGGAGCAAAAGCCGCTTGTCGTTGTGCAGTGCGGACATGAGGACGACGCTGCTCGCGCTGTGGAATTTGCCCGCACACACGCACTCGAGGTTGCGGTCCGTTCAGGTGGTCACAGTCATCTGGCGTGGAGCAGCTCAAGCGGTGTGGTGATCGACCTTTCCCCACTCAAGGAAATGACGATTGATCCCAAACAGCGGACAGTACGCGCTCAGGCGGGCGTTTTCAGCGGTGAAGTTGCGCGAGCGGCCGGGCCTTTCGGTCTGGCCCCCGTGCTCGGTCAGTGTCCCGGTGTCAGCGCGACGGGTGTGACGCTTGGCGGGGGACTTGGCTGGCTGGCCGGCCTGCACGGTGCAGGTTGCGACAATCTGGTTTCTGCTCGTCTGGTCACAGCAGATGCTGTTGCACGGGAGGTGAATGAGCAAACCGACAGCGAACTGTTCTGGGGACTCAGGGGAGCAGGTGCAAATTTTGGTGTGACGACTTCGTTCACAGCGAATCTGCATGAGATCGATACGATTCTGGGTGGCGAAGTGCATTATTCCCCACGCGATGCCAGAGCCGTTTTGCAGGGATTTCGCGAGATCATGTACTCAGCTCCGGATGCATTTCAGGCCACATTGAACCTGACACCGGGCGAACGAGGTCTGTTTTTCAGTTTCTGTCATGCGGGGTCGGAAGCTGAAGCCGGGCAGATGCTGCAGAGCATTCGCTCAATAGCGAAGCCAACAAAGGAGGCCGTCAGACGCCAGTCGTTCGCTCAGCTTGCGGAGAAGGCTGCCGCAACGACTTCGGGAAAGGGGCCAGCTCCGGCATTTCGAGAAGTTCAGACGGTTCGCCGTGATCGAATCACAGATGAAGTGATTGAGGTGATCGTGGATCAACTGGCCCAGGCGACTCCTGATGTTGTCATGGGGCTGAGTCATTACATGCATGGGAAAGTCTGCCGCATATCGCCTGAGGCGACAGCATTTCCTCACCGGCAGGCTCATTCTGTCTATCTGCGGATGGCACACAACTGGAGCGACCCGCAGTCCAGTGAGCAGCGGTTTGCGTGGAGCGAACAGTGGCGTGAGCTGCTGCGGCCGCAGGAGAATGAAGCGATTTACGCCAATTATCAGACATACGACACGAAGGTTGGGTCACCTTCACTGTTTGCTCAGAATTACGCTCGCCTCATGAAACTGAAGCAGCAGCATGACCCGGACAATTTCTTCCATCGCAACGCGAATATCGCACCACCCAAAGCCTGAAGTTCGGGGGCTGGTCATTCCGGCTGAAGCTGTTCCCTGCTGCCGCCCACCGTTCGCAGTGCTGCCGAATGCGAGCACAGAATTGAAAACTGTTGCGGCAGGGAAAACTGCTGCTGCCCCGGTGGGACTCAATGGGACCAAGCTGCCGGAATCCCGGAATCGCGCAGAGCTCACCTGAACAGTGCTCAGCCCTCACGCCCCCCGTCGTGACCGGCGATTAATCTCTGAATCCGGATGACGATTGTTTTTGTGGTTGCCGGCGGTGGCAGGATTCCTTTTTCCGAATCGCGTTGGTTCAATTCTGAGCATTCACGACGATTGTCGAGCATTGGCGAGGCCCGGGGGGGTCTGTTTCCGGCTCCGGCGATCCGAGGCAGCTGAGTCCACAAACGGCAGTGTTGCTGCTGTTACTGGTTGACGGCTTGTGTCTGAAGGGCAGGTTCCGGGAACAGCAGCATGCAGCGGATTCATACCATTGATTCTCACACGGGCGGTGAGCCGACTCGAATTGTGATTGAAGGCGGTCCTGATCTGGGACAAGGTCCGTTGCGTGATCGCGTACGACGATTTCGTGAGCAGCACGACCATGTTCGGGCAGCGATCATCAATGAGCCACGTGGTTCTGACGTCCTTGTCGGCGGGTTAATCGTGCCGCCGCATCAGACCGACTGCGACATCGGCGTGATCTTCTTCAACAACACCGGTTATCTGAGCATGTGCGGGCATGGCACCATCGGGCTGATGGTCACGCTGGCGTGGCAGAATCGAATTTCAGCCGGGATCTGCCGCATCGATACTCCGGTGGGTGTCGTGGAGGCTGAATTGCTGGATCACCACACAGTGCGATTACAGAATGTTCCGTCGTGGAGATACCGCACCGGTGTTGTCGTGGATGTTCCGGGACATGGTCCGGTCACCGGTGATATTGCCTGGGGCGGCAACTGGTTCTTTCTGGTTGGCGATCATGGCCAGAACCTTTCCGCTGGCAACAGCGCGGCTCTGACTGCATTCGGTCTGAGAATCCGGGCGGCTCTGGAGGCAGCGGATATCACCGGCGCCAACAACGAACTGATTGATCACATTGAGATGTTTGGTGCACCGCAGCACGCGGATTCCAGCTGTCGCAATTTTGTTCTGTGTCCAGGCGGAGCGTGGGATCGCTCACCGTGTGGTACGGGGACAAGCGCTCGCCTTGCCTGTCTGGCAGCCGACAATCGCCTGCAGCCGGGGGAAACATGGCATCAGGAAAGTATCATTGGCAGTGTGTTTGCCGGCAGCTGGCAGCCGTCAGAGGACACTGCAGAACACGCTCAGGGGCCGGTCATCATTCCGTCGATCACTGGCTCGGCCTGGGTCACGGCTGAGAATCACCTGCTGCTGGACGAGACCGACCCGTTTCGTTACGGGCTGCCAACGGGCTGAGCTCAATCAGGACATTCAAAAAAGTCGTTCAAAACGCCGTTTGGTTTTTTCTGTCATGTGGAACAGCGAATTCTGTCGCGTTCTGCAGACAACCGGACGCCTGGCAGATGGTATTATGGTGCTGGTTGTCGGACACACCAGGACGTCCTGGCGGGTCATTGCTGGCGGGGTCATTGATGTCGGCCTGCGGTCGACGAAAGTTCTGAGGAAAGCTGGTCATGGGGAAACCGGAGCAGGTTGTCGTTGTCGGCGGTGGCGTTATCGGCGCCTGCTCTGCGTGGTACCTGACCGAAGCCGGATATGCGGTAACGCTGATTGATCAGGCCCGATTCGGGCGTCAGGCTTCGCACGGCAACTGCGGCTACATCAGTCCCAGCCATGTGATGCCGCTGGCGCGGCCGGGACAGGTTCTGAATGGCCTGCGCGGAATGCTGTCGAGCGAGACAGCACTGCGAATCAATCCGCGTCAGATCTTTTCGCTGGCGCCGTGGCTGCTGCGTTTTGCTTCCCGCTGCAATATGAAAGCGGTAATGGAATCCGGCCAGGCCTGTCACCCATTGCTGCAGTCCTCAGCTGCACTGTATCGGCAGTTATTCGCGGAACAGAATCTGTCAGTCGACTGGAACGAAGAGGGATTGCTCTTCGTGTATCGCGATGAACATGAATTCAGGGCTTACGAGCAGGCTGACGCATGGCTGCGGAAACACTTTGATGTTCCGGCAGAACCATTTGCCGGAGCTGCACTCACGGAACTGGAACCGGCATTGCGTTCTGGTCTTGCCGGAGCGTGGTTGTATCGCTGTGACGGCCATCTCCGACCGGATCGCCTGATGTCAGAATTGCGGCGGATTCTGGAGGCAGCAGATGTACGGATTCTGGAGCAGACATCGCTGCAGTCATTCACAGCCAGTGCTGATCGCGCGACGGCGGTGGTGACATCGGGTGAGACAATTGCAGCGGACCATGTGGTGGTGGCGACGGGGGCATGGACGCCGCTACTGCGTCAGCATCTGGGCGTGAAGTTGCCAATCCAGCCGGGCAAGGGTTATTCCATCACGATGGCCCGCCCCGGACAATGTCCGCGGCTGCCCATGATTCTGGAAGAGTGTCACGTCGCGATTACTCCCTTTGCTGACGGTTATCGTGTCGGCAGCACCATGGAATTCACAGGCTACGATGACACGTTGAATCGAAAGCGGCTCAACTACCTCCGCAAGGGTGCCGCTGAGTATCTCCATTTCGCGGAAGAAGAAATCGGCAAGGGTGGGAAAACGCGTGGCTTCACTCATGATGAGCGCGACCAGCTGCGGCATGTTGTCTTCGTTGAGCGAGGCATACATGCGGCGAATGTGCATGGTCAGAAGCTCGGTTGCCGTGCCCTTGAATTCGGCGGAGAAATGCTCCGCTTCATCGCGCACCGGAAACAGGTTCTTGCGTATGACTTCCTCGAACAGGCTTTCCTTGCTGTCGAAATAAAGGTAGATGGTGCCCTTGCCGATACCGGCGCGCACCGCCACGTCGTCGAGCTTGGT
>JALRDR010000569.1 GCA_023262145.1 Planctomycetaceae bacterium
GTACAGAGTTCTTTGAGACGCCGGCTATTGATCGCCTTGCTGCAACCGGCATGACGTTTACAGCTGCGTATTCCGGCGGCCCCAATTGTGCTCCCACACGTGCGTGCATCATGTCGGGAATGTACACACCGCGGCATCATATCTACACGCCGGGTGGGCAGTCCAAAGGCAAGTCGGAGTACATGCGACTGCTGGTCCCTGCCGTTGGTCGAAAGCAGGGGGATTTGCAGCAGCGGGCAGCCGAACAGTTCCCAATCGCAAATGCTCTGAATCCCGCTGTGATCTGTATTCCGGAAGTACTGAAGACTGCGGGCTATCAGACTGCAAGGATCGGCAAATGGCATCTTGGGCCGGATACGCAGGGTTTTGATCTGTCTTCAGCGAACGGTTCAGGTGGCCCGGAGGGAAGTTTTTATGGCAATGTGAATGTGGCGAAGCAGCTGACTGATCGGGCTGTCGGCTTCATCGAACAGAATGCTCAACGTCCATTCTTCCTGTATCTGACTCACTGGGATGTGCATGTGCCACATCGTGCCATTGCTGAAGTCACCGCGCGGTACGCCAGGAAGCTGCAGTCGCTGCCCGCAAATGAACGCAGGAACTTCGATCCAACGTATGCAGCCATGATTGAGGCGGTCGATCAATCGGTAGCTCGGGTTGTCGAGGCGGTGGACAGGCTGGGCCTGGCTGACAATACGCTGATCGTCTTTACGAGTGACAACGGGGGGCTGCCAGGGGTCTCTCAACTGGCACCGCTCCGGGGGCAGAAAGGATCATTGTTCGAAGCTGGTGTGCGAGTGCCCCTGTGTGTTCGCTGGAAGGGACACATCTCTCCGGGAAGCATCTGCCCTGAACCGGTCACCAGTGTCGATTTTCTTCCGACATTTGCCAGCCTGGCAAACGCCGAACTGCCAGCTCAGCAGCCTGTCGACGGGGTGGATGTGTCACCATTGTTTGCCGGCCAGGAAATTGCGGAACGCAGTATTTTCTGGCACTACCCGCTGTACCTGAGTGGACAGGGGCTGGAAATCGATGTGCCCGGCAAGGGCCGCTACAGCTGGCGAGGATTTCCGTCCACCAGCCTGCGGCGAGGACGCTGGAAACTGATCGAATTCCAC
>JALRDR010000594.1 GCA_023262145.1 Planctomycetaceae bacterium
CAACTGGCTGAGACACGTGAACGGTCCCGCCCTGTACTGTGACAAGTTCGATTGGCACGACAACGTCAGCATGATCCGGGACCGGGGCCCCGGTCATGATTCTGATGGCCTGCCCTGCCTGAAGTACCCCCTTCCATTCACGCCCGGGGAAGCTCTGCCCCACGATATCCAGGATGACAGGCCCCGTCTGCTCAGCCATATCAGCTGAACAAAGGGCAAACCCATCCATCATGGAACGGCGAAAGGATGGTATCGCTACGTCACTGAAGACAGTCTCAGCCATGACACGATCGTCTGCATCGACCACCGCGATTTGCTCGCTTTGGGGAGTCCGCGCGGCAATGAGGGAATCCAGATAAGCCAATGCGTCTGTGACAGAGGTATTGGTGCGTTGGTGCTTCATGAGGTTATCGTGGCCTATGGACTGTCTGAAATTACTGGCAGCTGGAAAATGTTCGGTGCAGAAGCAGCGGTCGAGTCAGCAGCAGGCCAGCAGTCTGGATCGCGATCTGAATCAGGGTAACCTGTCTTCAGGGAACCCCGCTTGATTCTGTTTGCGAAGAGACGTGTGCGCTGGCAGCGAGTCAATGAAGCTGTCCAGTGCCTGATAATAAGCCGCTGAAGGCGGCGTATTGTGATCGGCTCCTGGCTCAACGATGAATTCCGCGCGGCCGGTGGCTGCAGAGTGCAGTTTTCGGGCCAGTTCGATTGGTATTGTTTTATCGGCGTCGCCATGGCTCTGCAGAAGTGGTGCATCACACGCCTGCAACGCTGCTGTTGAGTCCAGACTTGCTTTGGGAACGGTCCATGAGAGCAGTCGGTAATGGTGTGCTGCAATGTCTCTGAGTGAAGAGAACGAACTTTGAATCACCAGTGCCCGAGGTTTGAGGCGACGAGACAGCTGTGCGGATATGGCGCCGCCGAGCGACCTGCCCATGAGTACGATCTCTGCCTCTGTAACCTCAGCAAGTTCAGCCAGGCGTTTTCTTGCAGCCAGTGCATCGTCGATAATTGCGGAAAGTTCCGCGGTTCCCTCGCTTCTGCCATAACCACGATAGTCAAAGATCATTACAGACAGGCCAAGGCGGTTGAGTTGCTGCAGGACGGGCGCACGATCGGCAAGATGCCCGGCATTTCCGTGTGCGTAAAGCACAACAGCTCGAGGCTGAGTCACAGGGCAGAACCAGGCATGAATACGGGTGCCATCCGCTGCTGAGATCCAGACATCCTCAAAATCCAGATCAGCAGGGGTCCAGTCGCCAGCCGGGTATTTCACAGGGAAAAACAGCAGGCTGTTGATCAGCAGTCCGGACTGCGGATGACGCGTTTCTCTGCCGGCTTCCATAGCTGCTTCTTCCCTGGTGCCTGCAGGAGTCGCTGCAGAATCGCCTGCATCGGGCAGCTCTGCCGAGTCGATCACATCTGCACTACTGACACTCTCGCCGTTGGGGACGATTTTCTCTGGTGATGGCAGCGTCGAGCAGGCACAGACAAGCAGGAACACCACAATTCCTGCACGTCGATGACTCCGGCTAATTTGCTGCATGATCGGTTCCTTCAGGAAGCACTTCACGATGTGCCGGACGGCGATCTCCTGATCTGCGTGACGATCCGCTGGAAATCACGCCTGCGCTGATTCAAATGGCCCTTTGGCGGGATGTTTGGCGGGTCAACGAAGTCATCCTGGACACCTAGGATAGTCGGCGGCGGCCTTCGGGAACAGGCTGCGACAGAGGCCGGGATGCTATCGGCAGGATTTGCCGGTGTGCATCGCCGGGGTGTTTACCATTGTGTCGTCTGACCAATCCGTGATTGAATTCAGCAAACACCAGTTTGTCCCGTTCGCAGCATCGCTGCTAGACTCAGGACATGCTGCAGGCAGCGTAACAAAAGCCGAACGGACCGTGACAGAAGCGACCACTTCAGTAAGTCGTATGTGTCGGCAACAGGTCGTCGCAGGAAGGGAATCATGCGAACCATAGCAGTGATGAATCAAAAAGGTGGTGTGGGGAAAACCACTTCCAGTGTCAATCTCGCGGCAGCTCTGGCTCGCGAGGGGCGTCGAGTGTGCCTTGTGGATCTGGATCCTCAGGGGCATGCGTCACTGCACCTTGGTGTGGAGGCGGGTCCTGATGTGCTGTCTCTTTACAATGTCTTCACCAGACAAACGTCTCTGGATGAGACTCGGCAGCTGGTGCTGGACAATCTCTCGCTTGTGCCTTCCAACATCGATCTGGCGGCGTCTGAACTGGAACTGGCAGGCATTGCCGGGCGAGAATTTCTGTTGCGAAATGCCATGCGTCCGTGGCAGGAACAGAATCAGTTTGACTACGTGATCATGGACTGTCCCCCATCACTGGGAGTGCTCACGGTGAATGCTCTGACTGCTGTTTCAGAGGTGTTTATCCCCCTGCAGCCTCACTTCTTTGCCCTGCAGGGGCTTTCGAAGCTCTTTGAAACCACCGCGCTTGTGTCACGACGACTCAATCGCAGTCTGCAGGTGACAGGCGTGATGCTTTGTCTTTATGAGAGCGGAACGCGGCTTGCTGCTGACGTTGTGGAAGATCTGAAGCATTTTCTAGCCTGCAGCGATCGGTCTGCGCCGTGGGCTGCTGCTCAGATTTTCCGCACACGGATACGTCGCAACATCAAGCTCGCTGAGTCACCTGGATTCGGGCAGGCAGTGATCGATTATGCTCCAGCGTCAGCAGGTGCTCTGGATTATCTGGCCCTGGCTGAGGAGGTGCTGGCAATGGAAACCAGGCTTGCAGGGAATCACGAACCGGTTGCAGCATTGCGAAGTGCTGCCTGAGTGTCGCGCGGTCGAGCAGTGGTAAAATGGCGTGTTCAGAGCGGAGAGACGTGTGAAACGACTTCTGGTTCCGGTGTTATGTACTCTGACATGCGTGCTTGGCTTTTCTGCTGCATCAGTACTTTCTGCGCGGGATGAGAATGGTGGTCGAGTTTCGCGCGCCCGGGAAGACTTTGAACTGATGCGTTTGTTTGCCGAGGCTTATGAGCAGATTGAGGGACGCTACGTCACAGAAGTAGACCGCAGATCGCTGGTGGACAATGCCGTGAAGGGCATGCTGAACGGACTGGATCCATATTCCAGCTGGATTCCTCCCGGAGATCTGGATCGGTTTGAGCAGTATCTGGGGCAGGAATTTGTCGGCATTGGTATCCAGGTGCAGCTGCAGGATGGTGTGCCGGAAGTGCAGACTTCGCTCCCGGATTCTCCGGCATGGAAGGCAGGAATCCGGATCGGAGATATTCTGGAATCGGTGGATGAGACGCCACTGCAGGGGCTCACAACTGAAGAAATTGGCAAGTTGATTCGAGGGCCAATCGGACAGGCGATCCGGCTGACAGCTCGTCATGAAGACGCCGATGAAACCTATGTCGTGACCGTCACGAGAGAAAAAATCCAGCTGGCGACAGTGACCGGAGTTCGTCTGACGGATGCTGGGACATGGGAGTGGCTTCTGGATCCAGAACTAAAACTGGCCTATGTGCGACTGACCCATTTCAGTCGGCAGACTCCGGATGAATTTCGCAGAGCGATGCAGGATTTGGCTGCCAATTCGCCCAGGGGTCTGATCATTGATCTGCGCTCAAACCCTGGTGGGCTCATCGATGCTGCGGTGGGGATTGCTGACATGCTGCTGAATGAAGGCCGCATAGTTTCGATGAGTGGACGTTCGGTCACTGAACGCACTTGGGACGCTGAATCGGGAGTTGAACTGGCTGCGGACGTAGCGATCACCGTCCTTATGGATCGG
>JALRDR010000669.1 GCA_023262145.1 Planctomycetaceae bacterium
GAGGAACTTATTCCCGTGCCAGTTGCGACTGCCGTTCAGGTTGAGGTAGGTGAGTGAGGTCAGTCCGGAAAGAGGACGGAGATGCGCATCACTGATCCCGCCGGTGGAGTTTGAGATATCAAGCCATGTAAGACCGGTCAGGGCTTCCAGGCCGTTGCTGTTGAAATCCCGGATATCCCGTAGTTCCAGCCGCTTCAGGGTGGGAATCTGTTGCAGCAGCGCGTATACCGTCGGCAGAGCGACTCGTGTTTCGGTCAGATTCAGATGTGTCAATTGCGGCAAGCTGCTGATCACCTGCAGTCCTGCTGCGGTGATGCGGTGGCAGCGGGCGAGACTCAGTGACTGAAGCTCCTGCAGATCCGCAAGATGAGCCAGTCCCTTGTCGGTAATCTGACTGCATCCGGTCAGATCCAGCGCAGTCAACTGCGTAGCTTTACAGACTTCAGCCAGATCGGCATCGGTCAGTTCCGTGCCGCGTTCCTGCAGGAATGCGACGGCATCCGCAATTTCAATCAAGGCAGTGGAACTCTGCGAAGCGATCGTGCCACGCAGCGATCCTGCACACGTGAACGCAAGCAGTGTCAATAGCAGCCGCAGAATACAGCGGTGTCTGTTCATGTCAGCAACTCGTGCAGAGGTCCGGCCTGATCCTTCGCCTTGCCGAGTGCCATATCGGGCTGACCAAACAGCTCCTGTGGTACTCCAGCGAGGTGACACAGCGTGGTGAACCAGTTGCAGATGGTGTGCCTGTGTTCCGGCCGCCCGTACTGCGGGTAGGCGATGTAGTGTCCCCCTGCTTTCAGGCCGCCGCCGACATTTCCCACAACAAGCATGGGCCAGTCGTTGCCGATGGAGTGATGCTGAGCCGCATTGTCGCTGGTGTAGACGATGAGCGTATTGTCGAGCATGGTCCCGTCGCCCTCCGGAATGGCATCCAGCTTCGCAGCCATGCCGGCGATCAGTTCAACGTGGAATGTGCGAATAGCATTGCGGCAGTCCTGAGCGGTCAGTGTGGCATAGCCGGCTCCATGACCGATGGCATGAACGTTGTTGCCAATGCCGATCCCGGAATAGACAGAGTCGAGACTGTCAGCGTGGACGGTGACGACGTTTGTGAGCCCGGAGATCAGCGCTGCCGAGGCCATATCAAAGTGCGCTTCAAGGTGATGCGTGGGAAAGCGTGAGGTGTACTTGTCGTCAAGATCCGGTGCATTTTCTGCGAGTGCCTTCTGCATGGAGACAAGTTTCACGCGGCGATCCCGCAGCGCCTCGAAACCGCTCAGATAGTGCCCCAGCTTCTCCTGCTCAGTTGCCGGAAGTGCACGCTGCAGCCTGCGAATATCATCCGACATGGCATCGAGCACGTTTCCAGTGCGGGTGTATTTCTTTTTCAGATCACCGCCTTCCAGAATGCTTCCGAAGAGGTTTTCAAAAGCGGCCATTGGATTTTGCTGAAATGGCAGTTGCTGCCCCTTGCCCTTTGCGGAGATCGCCGGGAAGGTGACGCCCTGGCTGCCCTCGCCCATCTTGAATCCAACGTGATTAAACACCGAAGGAAACGTCTCGGACAGATGTCCATCGATGGTGGCATACAGCGGTGGAGCGTGGGCTGAGGCCTTGTAACCTCCCAGTGCCCCGTAGTGAGCGCTGTGACCAAGTTGAGTCATCTTTCCGCTCAGGCCCTGGATGATGGTGAGCTTTCTGCGGAACGGTTCCAGCGATTTCAGGCTGTCGGGAAGTTCGCGTTGAGCGATCGGTTCGTCAACGATGGAATCGCCGCGGTGCTGGAGTCCTGCGGGATTCAGATAATCGCCCTGCAATCCGCTGCTCTTGACAACAAAAACGAATCGTTTTGGTAGCGACTGCTGCTCCGCTGCCGTTACGTGACGCAGGAACGGAGACAGCGCGATGGCACCTGCGCCCAGCGAGATACCCTGCAGCATCGATCGTCGATGGAGTAAATTCATGAGACTTATTTGCGGTAAAGGAAGGAATCAGATGTGAGCAGAGCGACCAGCAGTTCACGAAAGCTGCCATCGCTCTCGACGAATGCCCGATCCATTGCCATGAGCGTGCGGGAATCACTGAGCAGTTCGTTGCGGCCCATCCAGTAGCGAAACACGTGGCGGATGAAGCTCTGGCGGACCAGATCGGAATCAGCAAGCTGGTGCATGAGTTCGTGCACATTGGCGACATCCCGGTCGAGTGTTGCATCGCCGGTGTGAGAAATGGCCCCTGTGGTGTCAACAGGCTTGCCGTGTTCAGTGTCTCTCCAGCGGCCAACGTGGTTGTAGGCCTCGAACGGCATCCCCAGCGGATTCATTTTTTTGTGACACCGCCAGCATTCCTGCTTCTGCACGACACTGAAGCGATCACGCAGGGTGCGATGTTCATCGTCAGGGATCTGAGCGTTCACGTTGATCGGTACATCCAGCACGGTGCCGGCGAGCAGCTTTTCACGAATCCACTTGCCGCGACGGACAGGGTCGTTGTCAAAATTACCGCTGTGTGCAATGAGCCAGCTGGGCTGCGTGAGGATCCCGCAACGCTGCTCTGCGGGTGCATGAAAGACCATACCGTTCTGGCGGACCAGTTGATCGGGGTGACCTGCCTTGTCATAAGCCTGCTCAAACGGATCCATGTTGTAGCTCTGCAGGTGATGTGTGAGCTGGTACTTTTCCCTCCCCCCGGCACGCTGAATCTGCTGCTGATCATTACTTCCGTTCCAGTAGGCGACCACGATCCTGTCGGTGGTGAGCAGTTGCCGCAGGACGTCCCGGTCGTCCTCAAGAATGTGCAGGATCAGACTGTCCGTATCGTAGGCAAGTCTGGAGGCACTTCCCTGTTCAAACTGGCGGAAGCCATCCTGCTTTGCAAACTGGTCGACATCCTTGAAGACTTCCTCCGCTTTGTAGTAACCAAAAAACTCGCGAAAGAACTGCAGGATGCGGGGATTGGTTGTGGAGAGATAGGTGCGATTGTGCGTGGTCACCCAGCCGTTCTGTTTTGCATCCAGCATCCTGCGCACCATGCGTTCGACATCATCACGTGTCCGCAGGCGTC
>JALRDR010000689.1 GCA_023262145.1 Planctomycetaceae bacterium
GCCATCATCTCGCGAATCGCTGCCGCTTCGGCTTCTGCTTTCTTGCGGCGAATGTCTAGGGCCTTTACACGATCCGCCTCAGCCTTCGTCGCGGCATCCGCTTTAGTTTTCACTTCGACGGCTGCTGCAGTAGCTTTGGCGGCGGCCTCCTCTGCAGGATTCACCTCGGGGGCGGGTTCGGCTTTCGATGCAGGCGCCCGTCTTTCATTCTTCCAGCTATTGGCAGCAGCAGCACCAGCGGTAGGTGTACTCCGTGACGCGTAGGTTCCCAGTCCATAAGGCGCGGTGTCTGTATCACCTTCCTCAATCTGAATGTGCATGGCTGGAATGCCTAACTCCTCAGCCAGTGCCGATGCGGAAGTCCTCGGGGTTGCCGTGGCTGGTTTGGCCATTGGTGTCTCTCTGGTCACAACCCGACTTGAAGAGACCGTGCGGTCATCCATAGGGACATCGGCCGTATTTCTGCGGGCTGGCCGCAACATCTCGGTGAGATCGTTGCGTAACAAGGATGAAAATGGAAATCCGCTGCCGAATCGCCGCGCATGGGCAAAGGCTAATGCCTCGGGAGGGGGGGTTCTTGCCGGAAACGGAGCGGATGCTGATGCGATCTCCTCGCCTGTCGTATCTGCAGGGGTCGACTCAGGCGTCCAGACCACCAATGGTGATCTCGAAATAAGTGCCCTCGTCCAAAGTTACGCTGGCGTCGCCGAAACGCCCAGTATCTCCATCGGCGGCCTCGTTGTGGGGGCCGTCCTCGAAAATGCTGAAGCCAAAGGAAGCTCCACAGCTGCTCTGAATGGAGGAATCAGTGATATTGCCGGAAACGTTCGAATTCAGGCGATCAACGACTCCCGGGCAGATACAAGAGCAAAGGCCATTGGCGGAGGTCTGCTGGCCGGGGTCGGCGCGGATGCAGCAGCTGTTACGGCACCGGTCGTTTCCGCTCATATTGCTGGCGGCACTCAACTGACCGCAGGCAACAGAAGCATTGGCGGGCTGATTCAGGATCAGGCGTATTACGTGGACGTGCTGAATGACAACACGATTCGCCTGAAAACCTCAAAGACCGCCGTGCAACCTGTCAACCTGACCAGCGTTGGCAGAGGAACGGAACATCGGCTGCTCACAGAAGCCTCTAATGTCAGTACGTCACTCGCTTTCGATCCGAACATAGCCATCGATCTGGACTCAGAGAAAATCACTTTCCCATTCCAACACGGGTTCAGGCAGGGTCAGGAGGTCTTTTATACCTACGGTGCCGGCTTTGTTGATATTCTTGCTGACACTAAAGTAGCCAGTTACGCTAAAGCTACCGGGGTAGCTGGTGGTGCACTGGCTGTCGGTGCTTCCATTGCCACGGCTGAAGCCTCTCCGACTGTCGCCGCCGGACTCGGCAACGTACTGGACACCAGCAATGCTTCTGCCCCCGTCATTGTGAACGCTCAAAACCTGAATATTAGTGCATTCAGCAGCATCCCAGCGGGCTCCAGTTACTCAGCCCAGGCAGACTCCACGGCTTCCGCCGGTGGCCTCATCGGCGTCACGTCCACAGACAGCACAACACGCCACGGTGGCACGGTGAACAGTTTTATCACTGCAGATTCACACCTCACTGTCAGTCAGACAACGACACTGCAGGCGGCGAGCACCGGCAATGACGTCAGTTCGGCAAGTGCTGCCGCCGGGGGCCTGATTGGCGTCGGGGTCAGTGCTTCTGAATCAAAATCCTCAACCGCCGTCACCGCTTCCACAGGTTCCGGAGTCGTGATTAACGGAGACTCCCTGCAGATCTCCGCCTCACGCAATCATTCACTTTACGCAGATACGGTCGCCGGAAGTGGCGGGATTGTTGCCGGGGCGTCTGCGGTCGCCGACACTGCTCTCACTGGCACAGTGACTGCGGAAATTGGCGGCGAGTCTGTCATCACTGTCGGACAGGACGTCACCATAGCGGCGTTAAGTACCACGCAGTTGAATGGACGCGTGCGAAGTAACGGTGGCGGGCTGCTGGCAGGGGCTGGCGCCGATATCGACAATATCACATCCAGTGCAGTGACCACACGCATTGGCAGTAACACCCTCATCGAGGCAAAGCAGATCGAACTGGATGCTGGCAACACATTCCGTAAGCCAGACCTCGGCTCGGACAACATCAGCGGTACAACAGGCGGTCTGGTCTCTGGCGCAAACGCAGACAGTAAGACCCTGATTGACTTCGTCACAAAAGTTAATGTCGGAACAGGATCATCCCTGCTGAGCAATGCTCCGGAATTCGCTCCGGGAGAGTTCATCTTCAGGGCGCTCAATGATATCAGCGGCGTGGATAAGGTCAGCTTCAATACCGGCGGAGCCGTCAGCGGTGCCGGCGCGTTCTCGACTATCTGCACAACACGTGACGAAGCTACGGTTTCAATTGGCAGCGACAGCACGATCGACAACACCGGTGATGTGATCATGTCCGCACGCGGCACCGGGGATATCAGCACCAAATCCAATGTCGACACATACGGTGTTGCCACGATCGCCGTGGCCGAAACAGTCTCCAAATTACTGCCGGTCAACCTCGTGTCAATTGGCACTAACGTCGATATTACAGCACTGGGCAATGTTCTTCTTTCTGCCGGCACCGATACCAGCCTCAATCGTGACCAGTACTCACTCAGCGCCCGCACCGACAGTTTTGCCGGCAGTGCCATCCCGATTGATTCAGTCGATTCTGATGCCACGCTCAGTCAGAACAATCGCATCACCATCGCTGCGGGAGCAAATGTTCTTTCCGCGCGTGACATTTTCCTGCACGCCGAACGATTTGGATTTGCCAGAAGCATTGAAAGTCGTGCAAAAGCAACGAACTGGGCCAGTGCTGCGGCTGACGGCATCAATGCGGCATTCGGTGGCTCAGAGAACTTCTCCGGCACAGTCACTGTCGACGCTGTAGGACTCGTGGAAGTAGCCGGCCACCTCGAGACCGGAATTCGCCGCAACCGAATTCTGGAACTAGGGACGCTCACAAACGGTAATGCAGGAGGCTGGAACATCCAGAACGGCACCATCACCAGCATTCTGAATGACTCCTCATTGGGACTGCAGCAGTCACAGCAATACCTGTCCTCTGTACTGTTTGAACAGCTGCAGGCGGCAAGGGCCAGCCGACTGCTGTACAAGGACACCGACCAGAAACTCGTGGACTTTTACACGGTGGAAATCAGTCGCATTGAGCAGCAACTACTGGACGAAGGCCTTGCGACTCGGCAAATCGATGGCAGTGTTACTGCAAATGAAGTTTACGTCATCACTGCCACAGTCCAGCCAGCGTTTGCCCAGGCTGGAATCATCGATGTCCGCGCCAGCAACATCACGGGCACTGGTGCCCTCGAAGCGCCGCGGGACGCTCGCATTGAAATCATTAATCACACCCCCGCCTATGTGTTCATTGCAGGCCTCGAAATCCCTGAGCAGACCGGCGGCGTTCTTGTGAATGGAGAACCGGTCTTTGGCAACGCGGATATCGACCGGGTAACCGGTGCAAGTGGGCAAGCTGGATTTTCCACAATCCAGCCGGATTCTTCCGCAGGTACAGACGCCCCGACAATTATCCTGACAAATACATTCGACCCCCGGGACTGGGCAGGAAACGTCATCTATACCGCACCCGACATCACAGTCACAGGAGACATCACCAACTACAGCGGGAGTGTGACGGCAAGTTCTACGGGAAGTGTCATTTACAAGGCAAGCATTCGCGCGGCCAACATTTCAACAAATGCAGGCGCCTCTCTCTTCATTGACGGGGTCACACAACAAACGGCTGCCGGAGACCCCTACGGCACATTAAAACGGTACTCAGACGGAATCTCTCAATATTCCGTTCAGGCTCAGAACTCCGTTCTCGCTGGCGGCAGCGCAGGGAAGCTACTGGCTGACACAATCATCATCAATGCTGAGTATATAAATATTAATGGGTTGATTCAGAGTGGAAAAGATGAATACACACTGACAATACCACCTGAAATTGCGGTCGACATCGCGGGCATGAAATCCGGAACGCGATATAAGAAGCTTACTTCTGTGTCCACTGATGATTTCTCTGTCTGGTATGACAGAATTCAGGACAGAATTCTCGTCCGTGAAGTACGGGTCAGCGGTGGAAATGTGCAACTGTCCGGCAGAATTCTCAGCACGGGCGGCGGCACAATTCGCGTTCTCGACGGATACGGCAATATTTCGATCAATAATCAGACCAGTTATGAAATCGAGATCGAACGCATCGACGCGTCTCGCCGCGGTTCCGGCACGCTGTTGATCAATGATTTGCTGAAGACCCCCACAATCTACGGTCGTCCTCAGTTCACCTTTTCCAGTTCCGACGGAACCACAGAGATTCGCACCGGCGAAACGGTACAGGTGGCCAGCGGCCACTCCGCCGGCGGCACAGTCGGCAAAGTCTACGAGTACCTCAAGGAATTCAAGTCACTCAATCTGAGCACCCAGAACTACTCCAACACGGCGATCTGGCGACAACTCAGCACACCGCAGACGCCAGTGGATGGATCCTACACTCCCGCGGTCAACTGGCGGTATGGATTCTCCGTGAGCATGAAGACAGCCACCCGAACAACCACCACGTATGGGTCTTCTGCGTGGCTTGGGATCGACGCACTCGCTGCCGACCCGAAGAATATTACATCGGGGCCGACAACAGAAGTAATCGATCAGCCGAAGCTGGCGCCGGCGGGAACCTATTACTACAAAACAACATCCGCACAGCCTGAGCACCAGCAATCCTATTCCTACAGCACGCAGACGTTTCCTACACAGCCAGCCACAAGCAATCTTGTGCGGCAGTGGTCAACAAAGACCTGGTACGGGAAAAAAACCAACTATCAGACCTGGACGGTGGAAGAAAAAGAGGAAACTGTCTCCACTCACAGTTTCCGGGCAGACAGACCGATCACGATTGACTTCATCGGCAGTGACGACCCCGCGGTCAGCGTTACTTCAACTGGAGATATCATTATCTCCGGTCCAGTTCTGAATCCTGCTGGAGTAACGACGCTGAATTCTGCAGGATCCATCCTGCAGACCTCTGAGGATGCCAGCATCGGTGGGCGGCGAGTTGTTCTCACGGCAACCTCCGGAGAAATCTCGGATGTTCGCACCAATATCACGAACGATGGAACGAATGCAGGGCTGACGGCTGTCGCAAGCAAGTCAATCACTGTCTCAGAAACCAGCGGCTCGCTGCCGCTGGAGTCAGTTCGTTCGACCGGCAGGAAAACAGTCTCGTTGACCGCCCCCTCCGGAATCACTCGCGCCGCCCATGCCACCTCTTCCCCGGTCGTCAGCGGGGGTACCATCAGTCTCCGTGCAGGATCCGGTGGCATCGGAGACTCCAGTCGTTTCCTGTTAATTGATCAGGGCACTGGCAATCTGGACGCTGTTGAGGCAGAAGCTGACGGAAGTATCTATCTGCAGGAAATATCCGGCAACCTTCGCGCACGGACCATTCAGTCCGTCAACGGCGACGTCCATATCACCGTGCAGAGCGGATCCCTGATCGATGGCAATCTCGTGGAAACACGTGATGATCGCAGTCGTGATCAACTGCTGAATACCGTCTGGTCAAGCCTCGGACTGACAGAGGGGACCGGAGCTCTGCAGAAAATCCAGGACACGAAGGACACCTTCGCTGCCAGCAGGACCCGCGACTACAACACCTACTGGATCTGGAGAAATCGGACCGCCAATCCTGCCGTCTACGACCCGTCTGAGACACTTACGCTCACGCCGAAAGAAGAGCAGGACTACCGCGAGTTCTATGCTGAACAGGGATTAACCGAGGAAGATACTGATGCTGCCATCACGACTCTGCAGAACTCCAGAACCGCCCAGTACCACACATTGCACTCGGAATTCACGGATTACGACCGAGGCGGCTATTCTGCTGGTGATCTGACCGCCACATACGTTACCACTTTTGACTACCAGTTGAGTGCTGAAGAAGATCTGCAGATTACGGGCAGTATCAAAGTCTGGACCGAAGAAGAACTGCTCTATTCCGTTGGAGCAGGACTCCTTAAGGAAGTCACCGACACCCAGACCACAATTGAGGACGATAACCTGTCCGGACGCAATATTGTCATCTCAGTGCCTGCCGGCGACGTGGGGACCTATTCTGAAGCAGTATCCATCGACATTCGCGGGGGCGCCGGCTCGCTCAGTCAGGATGACCGCGTTCTGCTGGCCTCTGCTGAGAGGCCGGACGTGCTCTATGTCAGTGGCGATCCAGTCACCTCGAAAGTTGCATTTGCAGCTGATGCGGCCAATGGAGATACGCTGACACTGACCGACGGACAAAGCTGGGAGTCCAGAGGTTTTAAAGAAGGACAGTATATCCGAGTCGAAGGCAGATCGGTCAATGCCACACCAGAGCGGACTTACTGGAAGATCGTGGAGGTGTCCGGCAGCTTCCTGCGGATACAGCCGAAAGGCCAGGTGGTGACAGATTCCAGCCGCAATGTCACCGTAACCCAGGTTGTACTTGATCCGCAGAATGCAGGCGTGCCCATCAGCTTCATTGAAGTAGCTCAGCGGGACGATATCGATGTAACATCCAGCGGCTCTCTGCAGGCCACAGCAGGTGGTGTGCTGTACATCGGGTCCGAATCCACACTCACCCTGATTTCCATCACTGCCGGTGAAGATGCAGCAGTGAAAACTGGTGCGGCTCTGCTGAGTGGCGCAGCGGACACCTCAACAGTGGTCATTACGACCGGTAACCTGATTCTGGAAGCGGCCACAGGAGCCATCGGAACTGCCGCTCTCCCCATACGACTCAACCTGCATACAGACGCAACACTGACCGCTCGTGCCCAGTCCGATGTCATTCTGACAGAAAACGCCGGCGACATGCTGCTCGAAAGTGTCTTCTCCCAGCAGGGAAATGCCGTTCTGCATGCTTCCGGAGCAATGCAGGATGCCCTCAATAACGAATTCACAACCGTCAAGGCCAGAAACATTCAGCTCTCCACCGACAGCGGCGACATCGGCGATGTCAACAATCTGCTGGAGACTGACCAGGCGTCCGATGGGATCACAAACATCAGTGCCGGTGGCAGCGTCGCGATCTACGAGATTCTCGGCGATCTTCGTGTCGATAACATCACCGCGCGAACCGGTGATGTGCTGCTCAAAGCGCATCTTTCCATCGTGGATGCCGATACAACCCCCGATGATCTTGACGTCGCCGGCAACAGTATCTCACTGACTGCAGTCACTGGCGGGATTGGGAACGCGGCTGCCGATCTCGAAATTGACAGTCGTTACAGCGGCTCCGGAAATGTGACCATCTCCAGTCTGCTTGGAAATGTTTACGTCATCGAGCAGGCTGGCGATCTGTACCTGAGTACGATTGGCACAGGGAATACCGCAACTGCGTTCGTCACCGTCCCCACCGGCGGCATCGTGAATGCACTTCCGAATCTCGAGCAGATCAATATCCTGTCGGGGAAAGTGTATCTGTTCGCAGCTCAGGACATCGGCGCCGTTGCGTATCCGCTCACGACGCAAATCTCCAACGTGGAAGGACAGTCAACCACCGGCAGCAGCTATCT
>JALRDR010000704.1 GCA_023262145.1 Planctomycetaceae bacterium
ATGCCCACTGAAGAAAACGACATGCCCGTTGAGGAACTTGTTGTCCTTGTGGATGAATCCAACACCGCCGTCGGAACCTGCCCGAAGGCGGTCGTGCACACGGGCGATACGCCGCTTCACCGGGCATTCTCGTGCTTTGTGTTCAATCGCGTCGGAGAACTGCTCCTGCAACAGCGCAGCCACAGCAAAAAAACCTGGCCACTGGTGTGGTCCAATTCCTGCTGCGGACATCCGCTCCCAAAGGAATCTTCATTGGCTGCTGTACGGCGACGCCTGCTGCAGGAACTCCACCTGCAGCCAGCAGAAATCCATGAAGTGCTTCCGGATTACCGCTATCGTGCGGAACATCTGGGAATTGTGGAAAATGAAATCTGCCCGGTTTACGTCTGCTGGAGCGAACAGGCCCCGGTACCCGAACCAGCGGAGGTAGAAGCCTGCCGGTACATCTGCTGGTCGGACTTCACCACGGCATTACGAGATCCGGCCGATGCAGCTTTCGACGAATTCTCCCCGTGGTGTCGCGAAGAAGCTCTGCTGCTGGATGACAGCAAACTGTTTCAGCAGCTCTGGCAACAGTATACGCAGCAATAACAAATCAGCTGTGCAGAAATCCCTCCGCACAGCCCAGCCAATCTCAACACTCCCATCAGTCAGCTCAATCACACTGCCGCAGATGGCGGAGGTTTTTATGCGACGTCTGATCCTTCTCTCACTGCTGTTTGTTCCCGCCACTGCCCAGCCAGCTGACAACTGGCCCGAATGGCGCGGCCCCGCCGGGGATGGCATCTCTGCCGCAACCAATCTGCCCACCATCTGGTCACCGGATTCAGGGATTCTCTGGAAAACCGCCCTGCCGCAACCAGGCAACTCAACCCCCGTTGTCTGGAGGGAGCGTATCTTTCTGACACAACCACAGAATGAGCACACACGCAGCCTTGTCTGCTTCGAACTCAGCACCGGAAAACAACTCTGGGACTACAGGGTTGAGTGGACTGATCCCGATCCGACTCACAGTACCAACCCCATCTGCTCATCGTCAGCAGCCACCGACGGCACCCATGTCGTTGCCTGGTTCGGTGCGGCGGGTCTGCATTGCTGTGACCTCAACGGTCATCTGCTCTGGAAAACGGACACCGGTTCTCAGAAACATATCTGGGGGTATGGAACCTCACCCGTTATCCGCGGAAACATGTGCTACCTGAACTTCGGTCCCGGCGAAAACTCGGCGGTCATGGCCTTCGACATCAACTCCGGAGAACTTGTCTGGAAACATGAAGAACCGCTCAATCGTGACGGTACAGCTGAGGCAAAGTTTCAGTCTGCGGACTACACCGGTTCATGGAGCACTCCGTTGTTCACCAGTAACGAAGAACGCAGCCAGCTGATCGTCAGCCTCCCCTTCTGTATTCGATCCTTCAACCCCGAAACAGGCAGCCAGCTGTGGTCCTGCGAAGGTACCAATGCTCTGTGCTATACCTCTCCTGTCCCCTTCGGCAGCAACATTGTCGCGATGGGCGGCTACAACGGGATGACTGTCGCTGTTCCCACAACCGGCAGTGGCGATGTCACACAATCGCGGCTGTGGAGAAATCCACGCACCCGCCAGCGCATCGGTTCCGCCGTGTACCACGAGGGCCATTTGTATATCCACGATGCACAGGGAATCGCTCAGTGCATTGAGGCGGAAACGGGGAAGACAATCTGGGAACAACGGCTGAATGGTGCCGGAGACAACAACGCCAACTGGTCATCCGTTCTGCTGGCTGATGGACTGTGCTACAGCATTAACCAGAGCGGTGACTGCTTCGTCTTTCGCGCTCAACCGACATTTGAACTTGTCGCCGTCAATTCCCTCGCCGAACAGTCCAACTCATCGATCATCCCGGCAGCCGGTACACTGCTTATCCGTACCCACAGATCATTGTGGTGTGTGGGGAGTACGCCACCGGATGCGCGCTAGCCCTGTGCCACAGGGCCGCCATGCCACAGGGCCGCAGCAAGGGCATACTCCGGGCTGTTCACCGGAGGCAGCGGTGAGAATCACCAGGTAACAGTCGACGGCAGCCGGACACTTCTTCAGCTACCGTATGGCAGCATGCGACACGAAGCCTGCAATTTGCCGTTCAGGCCACTCGCGTTCTGGCCGGTTCATAACCGTAGAGCTCACACGCCCAGGCCAGTCGCGTTCTGACCAGACTTTCCATCTCCGGATCGGGGCGGAATGAGTTCTTGCGGTAGTCAGCAAATCCGGCGACTTCCTTCATCACCAGTGGTTCCGCCTTGTCCCAGCCAGCCAGGTCAAGTTCCCGGTGAATCCGATGCACAACTTCGGCCGGGTTCTTCTCCAGCTGCTCGAAGCCGATCTCCACAAGCTGCTTGCCCGGAATCAGATGCTTGGTGTCTTCATAGCTGCGAATACAGCGCTCGTAGACATCCACCGTCTGCCCGAGCCAGCATTCGGGGTGCAGTGGACCAATGCTGTTTTCTGTGAACAGCACTTTCCGCAGCCGCACGGTCGAACGAATTACGTCGCGCGGATTGCGATGAATATAGACGAACTTCGCCTCCGGAAACATTTCCATCAGTGTGGGCACACGGAAGGTGTGTGTCGGCGATTTCATCACCGGTGTCTGATCTGATCGGAGCGCAAATTTCTGCAGCAGCGACATCAGCGCCGCCTTCCATATCCGCTGCTCATTCGGTGTCATGTCACGTGGATCGAAGAAACGCTCATAGACGTCCATTCGATCCTGGAAGGCAATCATGATGTAAGGAGACAGCAGCGTAGAAACACAAAGCCCCATTTCATCTTCCTGCGGAAGACTCCACGACAATGGCATATTGTCCATTGGTCGCGTTGAGGACAGCATCCACTCTGTCAGTGGTGCAATCACTTTTTCGGTGAGCAGAAAATGGCCCGGGTTCAGACACTGATAAAGGTTCAGAAATCCCAGTTCCGGGTTGAGAGTAAGCAGATTGTGCAGCATTGTGGTGCCGCTGCGCCAGTGCCCCAGAATGAATACCGGAGGATGGTTCAGTCGCTGAGCAGCAACGCGACGCCCGTAAACGAGCGACGAGATTGCATTCAGCAGGCTGTTGGCGCCGCTCATGAGAATCCCGCCAAGCAGTCGATCGGCATTCGCAAGATTCAGTTCCGGACGCAGCCGAAGCAGCGATACCATTCCAGCTGCATCCAGGCCATGCCAGAGTGAAACGCGATTCCTCTGCTCGCCCCCCAACGACTGCGGCAACGGTGAATCACACCTGGTAGTTTCAGCCCCCTGCCGAGAACCAAACTCACGTCGACCGCTGACAACAGCCTCAGCGGACGGGCTGTCTTCAGCGGAAGTGGCAGATACCCCACTCGACATGCGAGAATTCCCCTCCAGAACAAACTCTGGTTTCCTTCAGCCCGGCGTGGCAGCGAGCGTTATTCGCACGGATCGCCCATGCTCATCTGTGCGTCTGATCAGCACGAAGCAACTGCTGACTCGTTCCGGCGCAGCAAGGAAAACCGTTCTTAAAGCCTACCGTGATTTCGGCCAACGGAAAGACACTCGCTGAGTATATTGAAACAGAATCACCAAATCGCAGTTGAACTGTCTGTGGACGGTCGTGCGCGACTGCGGCAGACTCAAAAAACATCTCAGCACTTCGGCAGAATCAGCCGCTCAGGATGTTCCGAATCGCCCTCGCCAGAAAACCGAGGATCGCCTTGTCGCCCCATTACCCCCAGCCAACAGCAATACCCCTGCTTCGCGCGGAACTCATGCGGAATCC
>JALRDR010000708.1 GCA_023262145.1 Planctomycetaceae bacterium
GGACGTCTCTCCGCTGAACCCTGAAATCTGATGCGTCGAGTAGATCACACTCTCCCCATCACGCAGCAGGATTGACTTACGTACTTCTCCATTCCGCACTGTGGTTCTCAATGACAGGTCCAGCCGCTGAACTCCTCCTGAGTGACTCTTTCCCTCAAGTTGCCACCGGCTGCCCGCAACTTCACCATGCGGCGGATGCTCCTCACCACGATAAGCGGTTCCATTCCCGCCGAAAGGCATACAGAAGAAATCGCCTCGCAATGGCACAAGAACAGGAACCGGCATCTCACTGGCCGGCTCGTCCTGCCACGGGCTCACGTAGTAAGGGCGGATCGGAGCGTCACTGTGCGGAAAAAACGTGACCGGCGCCTGGTGACCACCAATCGCAGTGACTGCCAGCTGCACAGTGTCGGAGTGCAGTGTGTGGACTCGCTTCCCATGAGCAATTGCGTCACCCGCGTCGTCCATCGCGAAACTCAGACCACAGAACAGCACGCTCGCCAGCATGATCGCCAGTAATCTTATTCCGTTCATGACATTGCTCCCTTCCGGATGAGCCGAAGACAAACCACTTGTGCCTGCAAGATGGTAACAACCTTGTTGATTCCTCGGAATTCAACCGTCCGCCAATGCTGCCTGACAGGCCGTCAGCGGCGTCCGGGCGTTGTGAGTCCTTCTGCTGCAGTCCCTTCACCACAGCAATGTCCTCCGGCAATGCACTTCCCGCTGATGATCCTGCAGGAATTCCCACGGAAGCCGGCACGCGGACAGGACATCATGAACCCCCGCGCTTTAGAATTCGCCGATGCACTGTCAGGGATACGTCGTCCGTGAGTCTCAGTTACGGTTGGCCACCCCTGACACATTTCTGTCCGATCCGCTTCATCCCCGACGTGTCAATTTCATGCCTCGAATCAAACCGTTTGCTGCCTTACGTCCCCATCCGCAAACAGCCTCTTTGGTTGCATCCGTCCCGTACGACGTGGTCAATCGCGAAGAAGCGGCAGAGCTTGCGAAAGGCAATCCTGCCAGTTTTCTTCACGTGGTTCGCTCGGATATTGATTTTCCACCGGGACACGATCCCTATGCCCCGGAGATTTACTCCTCGGCCGCCGACAACCTCCAGCGACTGCTGCGTGAAAACCTGCTCACTCAGGAATCTTCCGAATGCCTCTACGCCTATCGGCAGATCATGGGTGATCATTCCCAGATCGGGATTGTCTGCTGCGCACACATTGATGACTACGAAAACAATCTCATCCTGAAGCATGAGAAAACACGTCCGGCAAAAGAGGACGATCGCACACGACACGTTATTGCTCTCGATGCCAATTCAGGCCCCGTGTTTCTGACCTATCGCGGCAGCACCCACATCGATTCCCAGGTTTCGATCGCCGTGCAGAACAATGAACCGCTGTTCGACTTCACTGCACCAGATGGAATTCAGCACACAGTGTGGCGAATTACAGACACTCAGGCACTGACAGAGTCCCTTTCTGCGGTCCCCCGTTTCTACATCGCCGATGGGCATCACCGCGCCGCCAGCGCCTGGAGAGCAGGGCAGCAGAAACGAGGCAGCCTGCCGGAATCGGCTCGTGATGCTGCAGAGTGCAACTGGTTCCTGACTGTTCTGTTCCCTTCAGATCAGCTTCAGATCCTGCCCTACAATCGGATCATCAGTGGCCTGAATGGCCTCACTCCATCCGAACTTCTGGAACGGCTTGGCCAGATCGGACAGATGCTGCCCACTGAAAATGCCTCCCCGCAGAGCCCCGGAGAATTCTGCCTGTACATCGACAGGAAATGGTGGCTTCTCAAAGTTCCAGTGCCGGAAGAAGTCGCGACAGACCCGACAGTCTCTCTGGATGTCTCAATCCTCGAACACCTTGTCCTCAGCCCCATCCTCGGTATCCAGGACGTGCGAACCGATCCACGCATCGATTTTGTCGGAGGCATTCGAGGAACTGCGGAGCTTGAAAAACTCTGCCAGTCCGGAGCCTGGGATCTGGCCATTTCCATGTACCGAACCTCAATCACACAACTGATGGCAGTCTCCGATGCTGGTCAGATCATGCCGCCCAAAAGCACGTGGTTCGAACCAAAGCTGCGGAGCGGTCTGTTGATTCACAAACTTACCGATCAGCCGGCACCAAACTGAAAGCTGCCATGCCATGCTGCACCTCCTGTTCACCATCCTCATTGCTTTCCCTGCCGACTGGACACAGTTCCGCGGACATCTGGCAAATGCACACGCAGAGGGCCCGGCAACTCCGCTCCACTGGTCCGCAACACTGAACGTAAACTGGAAGACTGAGATTCCGGGGCTCGGCTGGTCCTCCCCGGTGGTCTCCTCAACCGGAGTCTGGCTGACAACCGCCGTTGAAATTGAACAGCAACTCAGCTTGCGCTGCCTGAAACTCAGCCCCGCCACCGGAGAAATTCTGTGGAACCACGAAATTCGCCGACTTCCGGAAATCCCCGCCATCCATGGCAAGAACAGCCACGCCAGCCCAACCCCCATCCTGCACGACAACAAACTCTACGTACACTTCGGTACGCATGGCACAGCCTGTCTCAACGCTGATTCCGGAGAACAACTCTGGCTGAACACTGAACTTAATTATCCTCCGGTCCACGGCAGTGGAGGTTCCCCCCTGCTCGCAGAAGGAATCCTCGCCATTATCTGCGACGGCAGTTCCAGCCCGTTTGTCGTTGGTCTTGATGCTCTGTCGGGAACCATCCGCTGGAAAACACCGCGAGCAATCACTGGCAGAGTCAACCACTCCTTTGCCACTCCTGCTCTCATCTACACCGACGGAGAAGCTCGGCTGGTTGCTCCTGGCCCCGACCATCTCGCGGTCTACGAACTGCTTACAGGCCGGGAAATCTGGCACGTAAAAGCCCCGGGCTGGTCTGTCGTGCCACAGCCCGTCGTTACGCCCGATCTGATTATCTACAACCACGACTACGACAATCCGGAACTGATCGCAGTGCGCAGACATGGTTCCGGGGATGTCACTGAGTCGCATGTTGAGTGGAAACTGCGTCGCGGCGCACCAAGCACTCCTTCACCGCTGCTTGTCGGAGCAGAACTCTATACCGTTTCTGACAATGGGATCGCATCCTGCCTGGACGTCAGCAGTGGCCAGGTGCACTGGGCTCATCGTCTCGGTGGGAACTTTTCAGCTTCGCCAGTTTACGCGAATGGATTGATCCTGTTTCTGGATGAAGCCGGTACGGCCCGCTGGGTGCGTCCGGGCAGAACGTTTACTGAAGTCGCCGAAAACATGATCCCTGAACGAACATTTGCAACACCAGCGTTCCTCGCAGGTGCGATGTACCTGCGCACCGACGCGCACCTTTACAGAATCTCCGAATGACCACAGTAACCAACCAGAATCTTCACTGCCGCAGAGCAGTCCTGAACAGCCGGGAGCAATCCGCTGATGCCTGAAGCTGATTCAGCAGCAACGTCAACACTGCCTGAATGGCTCACTTCAGGCGGCTTCCCATGGTTCATCATCCTGCTGCTGGCTCTGGCCCCAGGAATGCTCCTCAGACAACAAAGGCAACCTGCACGGCTGTTGCTGATCCCTGCCGCATGGTTCCTGCTCTTCCTCGGCAGCGACGATCGGGAACTGTTCTTTCCGTTTACGCTGGCACTGACGACCACCGCTCTGCTTGCTCCCGGACAGATTCGCTCTGCCGTTGTTCACAGCACCATCATCATTGCTGTCTTTCTGCTGCTTCGACTTGAGCAGGAAGCGACGCTGAGGGTGCTGGGAATCGAAGGCCTTTCGGCAGCTGCAATTCTGTTCGCTGTGCGTTCCACGGGACCGGCTCCGCAACTTTCCGCCCAGCTGTACCGGCAACTGATGGCATCGTTGCTGGCCTGCTGCTCGCTGGCCATCTGACCAATGCCAGCTCGCCAGTGCTGACAATCAGATCCCGGGCAGGTACTGATCCGCATTTCCGAATTCGTTCAGGTGCAGCCCCATGTGATCCATCAGGTTGAGCAGCAGTGCGGACATTCTGCGTTCCTTTGCAGATTCGTAGTCAAGAGTCTGTCCGGTGCGGATCCGGCCATTCAGCCCGCCCGCCATCAGCAACGGGATGCGAGGAGCACTGTGTGCTGTCCATTGCTCATTTCCCAGCATGATACAGGAATGATCAAGCACTGTACCATCGCCCTCCGGCATCGCATCCAGACGACCAAGCAGGTAGGCGTACTGCTGCACCCAGAATCTTGCAATCGAAGCAAATTCGCTGTTCTGCCAGTTGTGCGAGTAGTTGTGGTGATCCACTTTCAGTCCAAGGAACGGATAGACCTGCCCGGATAGATTATTGGTCAGCATCAGCGTGGCAACTCGAGTCCGATCTGTCTGAAACGCCAGAGCAATGATGTCGCACATCAGACGCGAATGTTCATCGAGCTGCCCTGGAATTCCCCCGGAAGGTCGCTCCGCAACCGGAACTCTTCCGCCAGCTGATTTCTCTGGATCAGCTTCCTGCAGTCGACGAATTCGCAATTCCAGTTCGCGGACAGATGACGCATATTCATCAATTCGCCCGCGATCAGAAACAGAGACTCGACGAACAACCCCACGCAACTGTTCAGACACATGATCAAGTACGCTCAGGTGAACCTGGCTTCCACCGCTCTCAAACAGACTGTCAAACGCCAGCCCGGGATGCAGTTCCGTCGGAACCGGCGCTACCGCGGAACTCCAGGACACATGCGATGAGTACATCATCGAGAATCCGGACTCGTGGAAACCACTGACGGGACGTTCGCAGGCCAGTGCCAGGCCGGGCACCGGTGTCTGATCGCCGAAATGCCTGACCAGCAACTGATCCATACTGATGCTGGCTTTGATCTCACGTCCGCCCTGAGGCCGCACGCCTGTCAGAATCCCGGCAGCCCCCTTTGCATGTCCGCCAACAACATCATCCGGATGATGCAGCCCGTGAACGAAGTTGACCTTCTGCTTGATGCCTTCCAGTGAGGTGAATGCAGGGCCGAGCTCAAGCTCACTGCCACTGCCCTTACTCCACCATTCCGGAGGATGGATCCCGTCGCCGAAGAACAGAAAGGCAAAACGACGAGGTACCTCATTATCGGAAGCCTGATCCTGTTCGGCATGCAACGTCTCGAGCCAGGGCAGGGCAACCGATGCTGACAGTCCACGCAGAACAGTACGTCGGTGAAATCCAGCAGTCATTTGACTCTCCAGGTGCGGTTTTCGGATACGCAGGCACACTTGTCAGGGCAGAGACACTTTTTCCTGTCGACCAGTCTGGCGGTTATCCTGCATCCCCACAGTATAACCTTTGGCTCGCTGCAGCCGAAACTGACTGCTGCTGACGATTGTCTCAATCACAGCCGCAAAACGAAAGTCGTTTTTGCGGAGTGACTCCTCCATTTTTTCCAGTAATGGACGATCTGACAGCTGCACGGATCGTCCCAGAGCATAACCCAGCAGACGACGGCAAAACGTCTTCAGATAATCGTCCTGTCGCCGCACTGCCAGATATTCAGTAAGCTGAGGAATCCCACGAATTTCGATTCCCTCATCCAATCTGGCCAGATCATCGATCGCGCGACCCGCGGCATCGCGTTCGCGCGAACGACCAATCGCATCAAATCCCTCCATTGCCAGTCCCAGTCCGTCGAAGTGCCGATGACACATCGCACAGCGAGGATTCGCAACATGGGCTGCCAGCAGCTCACGCAAAGAAACCGGAGCTGCCTGATCACTTGCCGGCAATTCGGGGACATCTGCCGGTGGCGGTGGAAAATGCTGACCCAGTACGCGATGAACGCACCAGAAACCACGCTTCACCGCACTTCCACGCTCGCCAGCAGAACTTCGCGTGAGGATTACCGCCATCCCGGGCAGACCCCCACGCCCGGCTGCACGCAGACCGTCAACCGGAAACCAGTCCGCTCCCGCTGACACCGGGATCTGAGCGTCGCGTACTTTCCCCTCCCGTGCCCTGAGGTAAGACTGCTCAATCACACCACCGTAGTGCGAGGCCAGCCGTGGATTCAGAAATGTTCGATCGCCGAGCAGCAGATCCAGCACAGAACCATCACTGCGAATCAACCACTCCACAACATGGACAGGCTCCGCAGCCATCGCCTCCCGCAACTCATCGTCGTACGCAGCAAATGCCGCTGCACTGATGGGATCGCGCGACAGAAAGTCTGCGTACCCCAGCCACTGACCAGGAAACTCCCGCGCCAGAAAACCCACGCGCTCATCTTTGAGCATGCGGCGGGTTTGCTGCAACAGAACATCTTCACTGCCGATTGTTCCGGACCTGACTGCTGCCATCAGTTGCTCGTCAGGGCCCGTTCCCCAGAGAAATAAACTCAGACGGCTGGCAAGATCGGCTGCAGCCAGTGGTGCCAGGCCATCCCCCTCCGGTGACTCACGAACCACGAACAGAAAATCCGGATCCATCAGAATCGCAATCAGCAGTCCACGCAGACTGTCCTCAACGGACTGGCCTTCCGATCGCAAGCGGTCATAAAGCGTCTGCAGACGCAACTGATCATCTGCCGTCAGCGAGCGCCGCCATGCCCGTTCCGCCAGTTCGAAAAGATCCCCTGACGCCAGCGACTCAGCTCGCTCAAGATTCTCGGAATACTCCTGCAGACCAGTTCGAATCGATTCAAAGAATCCGTGAATCATCCGACACCGCTCGGACTGCTCCTCCTGCGGACGCTCGAGCTCTTCCGGTCGGACTCCCATGCGATCCAGATACAGCTTCTCAAATCGGTCCAGCATTGCCGGACTGGTCAGCAGTGGATCTTCCGAACGCAGGAATGCAAATCGCTCGTCATGCAGGACCTCCCGCTCCGATCGCTCGAACCAGACAAACCCCCGCAGCAGCGTCTCCGTCCGCTGTGTGACAAAATCAAGCTCCTCCCAAAGGTGATCAAGCTGCTCCCGCTGCTCCCCTGTGAGCACCAGACGCTGCAGCGGAAGATCGTCCCGAAAGAACCCCTCCACCAGATGAAAACCAGCAGCCAGACCTCGGCCCGGATCGACATAGCAGAAGCGATCAGGAAACACACGGCAAAATGGTTCTGCAAACGTACTCAGTCGCCGAGTGGAATCCGGATCCCGGCGAGCCAGGAATTGACCTCGATTCAGGAAGCAGACCGACTCCGCTGCAGGACGAGCCTCAACCTGCAGCGCAGCAACCACTCCACCATCACTCCCCGCACAGTTCTCAGTCGACAATTCAATGACCAGTCGCTTGTCAGCAATCAGTTCGCGTAACTCAGGCGCACAGGGAAGCCGCAGGACCACCGGCAAACGCAGTCGCATCTCCCCACTCTCTGCCCCTGTCGCCAGCCCCCATTCCTCGCTGAGACCGGCAGCTTCCAGCACCTTTCGCAGTTCAATGACACCGTGTTCCTCCACCTGCTTGTCGTTATCCGGAAACCGCTGCTGACTGCTGAAAACAGCGCGACTGATGCTGATTTCCGAAGCGCCCTCTCCAGCAAAGAAACT
>JALRDR010000758.1 GCA_023262145.1 Planctomycetaceae bacterium
TTCGATGAGGCATGTCGCAACTCACCACAGTGGCTGGTGCAGCATGGCTGGGATATTGCCGAGCGGTTTACCCAGGCAGCATTCCTGGCTCACGAAGTCGGTGTTGAACGTGACGGCTTCCGGTATGGCGATCGATTGAAACGAAAGATTGACTGCAACGCTGTCTACAAGCTTCTCGACCAGGGACTCTGGTGGAAACTGCTTGAAGGCAAGCGACTTGCCATCGTCAGCGGGAATGCAGACGCACTTGCCGCACGACTGTGCGACGAGTCATTCGTTCGCGCCAATGACGCATCAGTTGTGACGTGGTCGATCGCGGCAACGGAGACGTGCCCGGATAAGTCGGTGCCGAAACTCAACACCTGGCAACGTGTCCGTGACGAACTGTTCGCCTCCGACTGGGATCTGCTTCTCTGTTCGGCAGGCTCGTTGTCGGCCATTTTCTGCGAATATGCACGACAAACTGGCCGTAGCGGCATCGATGTCGGTGCTCTCGACCTGAAGATGATTTGTGCCGATTGCAAGTAGCTACCTTCACGTACCCGCATCTACCGGAGCTGTCCCCCACACGTAGGACAGCATTCGGAACTCAGTAGTTTTATGGACGAGCGGGCGGCGAGATCTTGACTCTGGAGTACGGTACGGGCCGTAGAATGTACCCTTGGAACAAATGATTCACTCATTTGGAGGTTTGCCATGAAGAAGAACGGGATCGTGACAAATGGGTTGTGGATTGTCGGCCCGCTGCTGATGCTCGGCATCACCGTCGCTGCATACGGGTTCAGCCGTGCCGGAGAACGAGCCGACTGTGCAGAGAAGGTGGTCTGCCCACTGTCCGGGGACGAAGCCTGCAAGGATCAGCGTCCACTAGTGGATGCCAATCGAGCCGATTGTCCCGGCCAAGTCGAGTGTCCATTGACCGGAGAACTGGTCTGTCGAGACGAGTGCCCCCTCGGTGCTGGCAGCAAGACTGCCACAGCGGACGAGAAGCTTCCGCTTTGTTGCCGTGACAAGGAGTAACCATTTCCAACTACAAATGCCCAACGGCCTGCCGTAAATGCGGTGGGCCGTTTGCATTGGCAGATCAGAGATTCTGAAATACTTCCGCAACACCCTTGACTCCGTAGTATGGTACGGACTTTAGAATACGAGAAGACAGCGGAGATGATTCCATGAAGACCTTCACCATCGGACAGGTTGCTCGGGAAGCGGGAGTTGGCGTCGAGACTGTGCGCTTTTACGAGCGGGAAGGCTTGATCGAAGAACCCTCACGGCGAGCATCTGGATACCGGCAATACGGTGACGAGACCGTCGTGGTTTTGAAGTTCATTCGGCGGGCAAAAGAACTCGGTTTCACTCTCAAGGAGATCAGAAGTCTGATGGATCTTCGGCTGGACTCATCTGCATCGCGAGGAGATGTCCGTCAATTGGCTCAGGAGAAAGTCGCCGACATCGAAACCAGAATCCATGACCTGCAGCGGATGAGAGACACGCTTGTGATCCTCATACGCAAGTGCAGTGGCCGTGGTAAGGTACCGGGGTGTCCGATCCTGCATGCGATGGAAGGCGACGAAAGCGCATCAGAAGTAGAAGACGCTGGTGGAAAACTGCAGTGACACTGATCCGTCAGGTGAAGAACAAAGAGAGTCCTGTGATCGTCAACGAAGCCCTCACGGGCTGACAGAATAGGTGAGGACATGCAAAAAGATCCGATCTGCGGAATGATGGTTGATGAGACGAAGGCTATTCGGTTTGAGAATGCGGGAGAGGAGTACTTTTTCTGCAGTGTGGGTTGCCGCGATCGATTCGCGCGGAACGCCGATGGCGGAAAAGCGAAATCGCCTGCTCTCCAGGTGGCCGAAGTACACGATCACGGCCATGCGCACTCCTGCTGCTCCAGGATGGAAGATTCGTCTGGCTCCCTGAGTCGCGCGGCGTCGAAGAAATACTTTTGTCCCATGTGTCCGGGAGTCGAGAGTGACAAGCCGGGCAACTGCCCGAAGTGCGGAATGGCGCTAGAGCCTGCCAAACCTCCGACACGCAAGCAGAAGAAAATCTACACCTGCCCAATGCACCCGGAGATCGAGCAGGATAAACCAGGAACCTGCCCGAAGTGCGGCATGGATTTGGAGCCGAAGTACACGGACGCCGAAGAAGAGGACGATTCTGAACTCCGCAGTATGACACTGAGATTCTGGGTGGCGCTGGCTTTAAGCGTGCCAGTGTTTCTGCTCGCGATGCTGCCGATGATGGGCGTGCCAGTTGATGAGTGGCTGGGGGCGACCGTCCACACCTGGCTGCAACTGATCCTGAGTACGCCGGTGGTTTTCTGGGCTGGCTGGCCGTTTTTCGTGCGTGGCTTCCGGTCCATCGTGACGTGGAACTACAACATGTTCACACTGATCGCCATCGGAACCGGAGCTGCCTACCTCTACAGCCTTTTTGCCGGTCTCTTCCCTGGCTTGCTCCCCGACGATCTCAAAGTGCACGGACGCGTCGAAGTCTACTTCGAGGCAGCAGCCGTCATCATCACGCTGGTTCTGCTTGGACAGGTCTTAGAACTGCGAGCCAGAAGACGCACGGGCAGCGCCATTCGGGAACTGCTCTCACTCGCTCCCCCAACTGCCCGAGTTGTCCGAAATGGTGAAGAACAAGAAGTATCGCTGGATGAAGTCCAGAGCGGTGACGTGCTCCGGGTCAAACCGGGAGAGAAGATTCCGGTAGACGGCAAGGTCACCGAAGGTAAAAGCTCCATCGATGAGTCCATGATCACCGGCGAACCTGTGCCGGTCCAGAAGCAATCCGGCGATGAGGTCATCGGCGGTACCGTCAATCAGACCGGATCATTTCTGATGGAGGCTGAGAAGGTTGGTGAGGAGACTGTTCTCTCACAGATCGTGAGCATGGTCGCAGATGCCCAACGGAGCCGAGCGCCGATCCAAAAAATCGCCGATGTCGTCGCCGGCTACTTCGTTCCTGCCGTTGTGGTTATCGCCGTCATCACGTTCATCGCCTGGGCCGTGCTTCGTCCGAAGGAACCGGCGCTGGCCTGGGCACTTGTCAATTCTGTGGCGGTACTGATCATTGCCTGTCCCTGTGCACTGGGACTGGCTACACCGATGTCGATCATGGTCGGCGTGGGGCGGGGAGCGAAAGAAGGCGTGCTGATTAAAGACGCTGAAGTTCTGGAAACCCTGGAGAAGGTCGATACCGTCGTTGTGGACAAGACCGGCACTTTGACCCAGGGACGACCGAAGCTGACGGAGTGTGTTGCGGTAGACTCGAATTCGGAGGACAGCCTGCTTCGTATGGCGGCCAGCCTGGAGCAGCAGAGTGAGCATCCGCTGGCACATGCCATCGTGGAGGGAGCGAAGGAACGTCACCTCGATCTCTCAACCGCCGATGATTTCGATTCAGTGACTGGGGGCGGCGTTCACGGAACGGTGAACGGGAAGAAGGTGTTGATCGGAAAACGATCACTCTTGAACGAACGGGACGTGAGCAATCTCTCCATACTCGACGACCGGGCCGATGAACTGCAGAGACAGGGGCGAACGGTCATGTACGTGGCTGCGGACGGGGAATTCGCGGGCTTGGTAGCCGTTAGTGATCCGATCAAGGATTCAACACCCGAGGCAGTGAAAACGCTCCACGCACTGGGTCTGCGGATCATCATGCTTACCGGCGACAATGAAAAGACGGCGAAGACCGTGGCCGAGAAGCTGGGCATTGACGAGTTCGAGGCCGGCGTGCGTCCGGAGGACAAGCACGAGCGGATCAAAGCGTTGAAAGCCAGTGGCCGGAAAGTTGCCATGGCCGGTGACGGCATCAACGACGCGCCCGCTTTGGCTGAGGCCGATGTTGGTATCGCCATGGGAACAGGCACAGACGTGGCGATTGAGTCGGCTGGCGTTACGTTGGTGAAAGGCGACCTGCGTGGCATCGTGAAAGCGGTGAAACTCAGTCGGCGAACGATGCAAAACGTCAGGCAGAATCTGTTCTTCGCCTTTATCTACAATGCTCTCGGAGTGCCGGTCGCGGGAGGTGTTCTCTATCCAGTCATCGGGTTATTGCTCAATCCGATGATCGCCGCCGCTGCCATGAGCTTCAGCAGCGTATCAGTGATCGGCAACTCTCTGAGACTGAGAACCACGAATCTCACGTAGTCGCGATTCAGCAGACATTGCGACCGTCATTTGTGCACGCCTGGCAGGCTGTCGATACTGTAGCGACCGATATGATTCACGACGTTCAATTCCCGCATGCATATGGCCACCGGTACGGGCGTTTGCTCGCCGCAGCAGTATCTGGCATAAGAACTCGCGAGTTTGCTTAGTTCGATGTCTCACCATTCTCCAGTGACAGATCAATGAGTTGCTGTAAAGTCTGAATCCCCTGGCGACGTCTTGCCACTTCGCCATCGCGAAAGAGAAGAACCGTGGGCGGAGATCGAACGCCGTATTTGGCGGCAATCTCCTGATGTTCGTCAAATCTGACTCTCCCCACCATTACGCGGCCGGACAGTTCTATGGCAAACTCGTCGATGGTAGGGGCCATTTCCAGACACGGCTGGCACCAGGGAGCCCAGAATTCGACGAGCACCGGTTGCGTCGACTCCAGAACTTCATGTTGAAAGTTGGCCTCCGATAGTTCCAAAACAGCAGAAGTTCGTTCAGGCTCAGACTGCGAGCAGCTCACGCCCAGGACCAGCGAGGCGCTGAGATATACCCACGCCAAGCCAGGAAAGGCACAGAGAGTGCGCCTTGCCTGGCTGGCAGGCGACTGCGGCGTTCGTAACTGGCAGCGCGACATGTCACTCGACTTCCATCTTGGGCGGCTTTTCCCCGAACTTGGCCTCGTACTGCGCAATGAACTTGTCTTTCAGTTCCGGATGATGGATGAAGCACTGCGAGTCCGGACGGTTATGCTCCTCGCACCAATCGCCCTTCTGCTGAAACTCGGCGGCTAGTTTGCTGTCACATTGACCGCAGATCGCCTCCGGAACGCCATGTTCCACGCACCAGTAGCCATGGAGGTTGTGGCCGTCCTCGCCGTGGTCATGGTCGCCCTCGTGCTCGTGGCCATCACCTGCTTCGTGTGCGACCGACTCAGCACTCGTGTTCGCACCTTGCTGGCCGCAGCCGCTGAGAATCAACGTGCCCCACACCACGACAGTCATAGACAGCCACGTCCTCGAAATCATTTTGAGCATCTCGAAACTCCTTGAGGCAACAGCCCCTTTCAAAGTGAAACGGAAGCGGACTCCAGCACGCGCTCTGAATCCGGTCCCGTCGGTATCTCTGGTTTCCGATCCCGCCGATCGTCTCCGTGATCATAGAAGTGCTTCGCGGGTAAATTAAAGATCACATAAAGAACGCGCAGCACAAGTAAACTCATAATCGTCGCACTGCACACGCCCCCGATGACGACAGTGGCCAAAGGTCGCTGAACTTCCGCTCCCATTCCCGTGCTGAATGCCATCGGCACAAATCCGAGGCTGGCGACCAGGGTCGTCATGAGAATCGGCCGCAAGCGAGTCATCGCCGCTTCCTCAACGGCTCGATCGAGCGTCCTTCCCTGACGCCGAAGTTTCCGAATTGTCGACACCAGCAGCATGTCATCCAGAACCGCAACTCCGGACAGTGCAATGAAGCCAATGGCCGCCGAAATGGAGAACGGCATCCCACGAATCCAGAGGGCGATGATGCCGCCGATCCAGGCGAAGGGTACGCCCGTAAAGACCCGAATTGAGTCGACGGTGTTTCGGTAGGTCATGTACAGCAGCGCAAAGATGAGCAGGAGCGCGATCGGGACCACGAGCATCAGTCGAGCTTGCGCCCGCTCCAGGTTTTCAAACTGTCCACCCCATTCGACGCGGTATCGTCCCGCCGGTAGCAGGATCTCCTCGGCGACTCGACGTCGCGCTTCTGCGACGAAACTGCCCATGTCACGTCCCCGGACATTGGCTTCCACGGTTATCCTGCGCTGATACCACTCGCGGTTGATCGTGTTGGGTCCTTCGACAGTTTCGATGGTTGCCAATCGGGACAGAGGGATTCGTTCGCCCGTGGGTGTTGCCAACAGGATCGACTCAATCGCCTGCGGGTCGGCGCGAACGCTCTCAGGTAAGCGAATCACCAGAGGAAACCGCAACTGTCCTTCGTAGACTTCTCCGACCTGTTTGCTGCCCAACGATTCCACAAGATCGAGAACAGCGTTGGCCGAGATGCCATAGCGGGCAATTTCATCCTGTCGGATGCGAATCTGCAGGACGGGCTGCCCGGTGACCTGTTCCACCTTGACGTCGGCGGCTCCATCAATGGACTTGAGGATCTGCTCGATTTCAGCCGCCTTGGACACCATGACGTCCAGATCGTCTCCGTAAAGAATCGCTGCCACGTCAGAGCGCACGCCGGAAATCATCTCGTTCATCCGCATCTCGATGGGCTGCGTCATTGCGAGTCGAGGTCCGGGAAGATCGCGAAGCTCCTTTTGGATCAGGATTGTGAGTTCTTCCTGAGTCGTGGCGCGGGTCCACTGGTCCCGTGGGCGGAATGTGACGAACAGATCGGTGAGCTCGGTTCCCATTGGATCAGTGGCCACCTCGGCCGTCCCCACGCGGCTCCAGACGTGGACGATCTCGTCCGGGAACTTTTCCAGCAGCACACGCTCCATTTGGCTGTTGTAGCGAATGGTTTCTTCCAGATCAGTGCCTGCCAGCCGCACGACATTGATCACCATTGCACCTTCGGAGAGTCGCGGAACGAACTCGGTTCCTAGATTGGGGGCGATGAAGCCAAAGGATAAGACGAGTAAGGACAGCGCGAATCCAACGACCGCCAGTTTGTGATGCATGGTGAACCGCAGAACTGGTGCATAGAGTCTTTTCAGCAGGCGAATCAGCAGCGGTTCTTTCTCTTCAAGATGTTTGGGGAGCAGCAGGCTGGCGAGAACAGGCATCAGCGTCAGCGACAGAATCATCGAACCGGCGAGGGCCATGATGACTGTGAGCGCCATCGGCCGGAAGAGTTTCCCTTCCACTCCTTCCAGAGTCAGGATCGGCAGGTACACGATCATGATGATCAGTTCACCAAACATGGTCGGCTTGCGGACTTCGACGGCGGCATCTCGGATGATCTCTAGACGATTCCTGTTGCTACGGTCGTCGGCCAGGTGGCGAACGCAGTTCTCCACCATGACGACGGAGCTGTCGACAACGAGTCCAAAGTCGATCGCCCCCAGACTCAGCAGACTGGCGGAGATCCCGAATTGCAGCATTCCAGAAAACGCGCAGAGCATCGATAAAGGGATCGCGAGCGCGACAATCAGTCCCGCACGCAGATTTCCAAGAAAGACGAACAGGATCGCGATGACCAGCAAACCTCCTTCAAAGAGGTTGGCCTGGACTGTCTCGATCACGTGGTCAACCAATTCCGTGCGGTCATAGACCGTCTGAATGGTGACACCGTATGGCAGCGTCTGCCTGATCTCCTCCAGCTTGTTTTTGAGCGCCCAGGTGACCTCATGACTATTCTCACCCATTAGCATAAAACCCAGGCCCAGCACTGCTTCGCCACGTCCGTTGGCGGTCACCGCGCCGCGGCGGATTTCGTGACCGATCTGCACCTCGCCGACATCCAAAATGCGAATCGGGACTCCGTCACGTGACGTGATGACAATGTCTCTGATCTGCTCGATGTTCACGGTCCGGCCCACGCCGTGAACGAGCAGCATCTGGCTTCCCGTTGTGATTGTTCCACCACCGACGTTTTGATTGTTCTTCCGGAGTGCTTCGGTGACCTGATCAAACGTGACTCCGTGAGCAATCAGGCGATCCGGATCGACCCGAACCTGATACTGCTTCTCGTAGCCGCCCCAACTGTTGACTTCAGCAACTCCGGGGACCGAACGTAACTGCGGCTTGACGACCCAGTCGTGAAGTGTGCGCAATTCCGTCAATCGGCGCACACGTTCTTCCTGAGACACCTTCGAAAAATCCACGCCCTCATACGTGAGGACGTAGTGGAAAACTTCACCTAATCCTGTTGAAACGGGGCCCATCTGTGGTCGGGAAATCCCGTCCGGCAACACAACGGTGCTGAGTCGTTCGTTGACCAGCTGGCGGGCAAAGTAGATGTCAATCCCATCCTCGAAGATCACCACCACCTGCGAGAGGCCAAACTTCGAGATGGACCGCAAGTCCTGCAGGCCTGGCAATCCACTGATCGACTGCTCGACCGGAAACGTAATCTGTCGCTCGATCTCCTCAGGGGATAGAGCGGGTGCGACAGTATTGATCTGAATGAGTACCGGCGTCGTATCGGGAAAGGCATCGATATCCAGATGTTGCAGCGACACGACGCCGATACCCCCCAGAACGATGACTCCGAGGATGACAAGTGCGCGATGCCGAAGTGAAAAATCAATGAGCCAGTTGAGCATGTTCTTTCGAGTCCCATCTATTCAGCACAGCAGCCGGCACCCAGGCTGTTTTTGAGCAACTGCGCACGCAACACGTCGCTTCCCTCGGTGACGACCACTTCGCCGGGCAGCAGACCAGCAAGAATCTCTGTGGTGCCACCATGGCTCGCCCCGGTCCGCACGGATCGGACATGAAAGAGCTTTGGACTTTCCGGACTGGAGAAATAGTCTTTGTCGCGAACGAAAACGACCTGGCAGCATCCCTCCCATTGCACGGTATGCGACGGGACCACAATGGCATCTGGCACTTCTCGTAGAATGACTCGGCCCGTTCCGAACGTCTCATCCCGAAGACGCCCATCAGGGTTGTCCAGCACTGCGCGGACTTTCAGCATTCGAGTTTGCCTGTCCACGGATGTGCTGATCCAGTCCAACGTGCCAGTGACTTCCTGCCGACTTCCATTGGGCAGGAATCGCACTGGCTGGCCGATCGTCAGGAGGCCAGCTTGCTCATTTGGAATATTGAGCATCAACCACATCCGGCTGGGATCGGCCACCTGAAACAAGGCATCGGCCGGATCAACGACTTCCCCGGCAACGATCTCGCGCTGCACTATGACGCCATCCATTGGACTGCGAATTGGGATCAGATTCGCAGTGGCCGTTTCTGTTGCAAACTCACTCGCCAATTCCTGCGGAATACCTAGAAACCGGAGCCGCTCGACAACAGTCGCTTGAGAAATACCTCTCATCGTCGAGACGGTGAGACGCAGCCCCAGATTTGCCAGTGCTTGCTCTGCGCTGAGTACCTCGGCCTGGGCGGATGACAGTACTGCTTCCGCTTCGAGAACCTGTTTTCCGGGCACAGCTCCCGCAGTTACGCCCGATAGCCGGTCGTAGTTCTTGGCAGCGAGATCTTCTGCGACAAGAGCCTTCACCAGATTCGCTTTCAGGTGACCGACCTCCATTGCATCAACGACGGCAAGCACTTCTCCTTCGCGGACTCGATCACCGATGTTCTTGAACACCCTCCAGACTGTTCCAGGAACTCTCGAAGAGAGGCTGGCTAGGCGCGTGGCGTCATACCTGATCTCACCATTTCCCGAGACCCACTCGCTGACCGGCTGCCGATCAACTAACTCGACATCAATTCCCGCCTGACGAACGGCTTCCACAGATGCGAACTGGATACGGCGCTGGTAGACCTTGCAGGCGGCGTTATTGTGCGTTCGTTCGAGTAATGAGAGGTCACCGGCAGACTGGCTCAGCCAATCCTCTGGTACGATCGGTGTTTCCTTCAGTTGAGCCACGTCGGGGTGATGCAGCGGACAGTTGTGGACACCATGTTCCTTGCACCAGCCGTAGTCCGGTCCAGGCGGAAACAGGTCCGGATTGCATTCAACGCAATTGGATTCCGGGACGGCGTGTTCCTCGCACCAGTCGTCGGGCGCGATGGTTGAGGACCCGGTCAATTCCGAGAATCGCGGAAGTTTCCAATGCGTTGAATGGCCGTAGGCCCCCAACGCGGCTAACGCCGCCATGACAATCACGGTTGGGACATGATGCAGTGCAAACGCGAATACTCCCGTGAACCGATAGCCGTGTGGACGGTCATTCGAAGTGCGTGTGTTAGATTCAGGTTTACTTTCCGCCGGGGCTGCTGGCGCAGCAGAAACCGTTGAGGTGGTCATCGACTCGACTCCGAATCGTGGAGGGGCAGCAGCAAAACGTCGCTCATGTCCGCCAATTCGAACCGACTGAATTTGCGCTGAATCTGACGAAGCGCAAGACCATCGGTCGGGAGAACAGTCGTTGGGGCGACACACAGCGGGCACTCTCAGGGTTGAACCCGAGTGCTCAACTCAGTCCTAAAGCAAAAAGGACTGGTTCACGATGCGCGCAATGCGGCCCGCGGGAAGAGCGGTTCGCTGCCACTGGGATGTCTCCCGGAGGCTGGGCACGCACGACTGCGTAAGTTGATCACAGTCGTTGGCCCCGACAAAAATCGACATTGAACAGCCTGCCTCGTGGTCCAGTTGGACCAGTCCATCATCTCCGGCGGTTACAGCGCCGTTGCAGAGACAGGTTGGACAAGGACACTCTTCAGTCGGAGCGTGAGGTGATTGCGGTGACGAGTCGTGGTGGCAGCATCCACACTTTGCAGGTTGAGACTGGGGCGCACCGTCACCGAACTCCAAGGCCCCCATGCAATTCAGCGGGCAGGCAAGGAGTGAGAAAACCAGCACAAGGTGCAGCCAATACAGTCGCATATTCCGGATTCTGGTTCCGATTCGATGGCTCGTCAAGTCGAATCCGTGAAATCGGACTTCGGCACTGGGGCGATAAAATGAAGCCGCAACACTACTTCGATGGCGGCCTGACCTATTTGATCAGCAGCGACGTTCAGTGGGATCTCAGAGCCGGTCTCTGACTGAACGACGCTGCCGACGACTTCTTTGTCGGAACCGGCCTTTCAATCCGGTTTCGGTGAGGCTTTCCCGTCAAGGACTCTGCGGACGCCCCATGCGACCAGCTCATGAGCCGCCCTGCACCGCTTTAGTGGTGGTAGTCATAGTGGCCCGGCTGCACGTCCACGTGTCCGCGATGCCGGTAAAGGCTGGGGGCATGGTAGTCGTAGTGTCCTCCGCGATACCCGCTCTGTCCGTAATTGAAGTTATAAGATGGACTGAACCCTCCGTAGCCCCAATTCGAACGCGAGTACCCGTATCCAGTGTTTCCATAGGGACTCGAGTAGTTGCCGTAATAGGAACTGCCATACCGATTGCCAAACCCGGACGTGCCGCAGCCCCATTGAGCCTGTGCGTTTCCGCTGATGAGAAAGAGACCAGCAGCGGCCACGCCGATCATCAGAAATTGTCGAACCATCGTCATTCTCCTTTATGCATTGGGGATTAAGAGGGTGGAGGATGTCGACCGGTGTGACCATCCACACTTTCCACCCACCGTCACGAAATGCATGTCACGTACCAATCGGCCGATTTTGCCGATTCACCCGTTATTCCCTTGAGATGACCAATTCTGACGGCATGTTGAATCGATTGATTCGTATTCAAGATGACATGAGTCGCCATCAACGTGACGACACACTAAGGAGCCGCAGGCCATTGGCGATGACCAGCAGTGAGGCCCCCATATCGGCGGCGATCGCTCCCCACAGGGAGGCGATTCCCCAGAACGTCAGGCCAACAAATGCTGCCTTGACCGCCAATGAGAAGGCGATGTTCTGACGAATGATGCTCAGAGTGCGTCGTGAGTGGCGGATCAGCCAGGGGAGCCGCGACAGGTCATCCGTCATCAGTGCAATGTCCGCCGTTTCAATGGCCGCGTCGGTCCCTGCGGCACCCATCGCGATCCCGATTGTCGCTCGTGCCAGCGCCGGAGCATCGTTGACCCCGTCCCCGATCATCGCCACACGTTCGTAGTCATCCACAAGCTGCTCAATCGCTGCAATTTTGTCCTCTGGCAACAGTTCCGCGCGCACCTCGTCAATCCCGCACTCTTCAGCGATGGCGGCTGCTGTTGGGCGATTGTCTCCCGTGAGCATGACGATATGTTCGCCGCCGAGGCTGCGAAGTGCCTCCAATGTTTCACGCGTCGAAGCACGCAGCTCATCCGATAATGCGATGAAGCCACAGACATGCTCTTCGTTTCCCACCACGATGACCGATCGCCCCGAACTCGCCAGCGTTTCAAGTTGATCATGCATCGATGACGACTCTTGTCCGCGTTCCTCCAGGTAACGATGAGATCCCAGCCAGAACAGCCGACCACGAAAATGGCCCGAAACTCCCTTGCCCTGGATCACCTGGACATCGTCAGCGGGAATCGGCTTGATATCACGTGACTGCGCATAACGAATGACTGCCTGGGCCAGTGGATGCTCACTCCGCGCCTCCAGAGCTGCGGCTCGTTCGATCAACTCCTGTTCGGTGTGTCCATTCAGTGGGACGACTTCGACGACGCTCGGCCTCCCTTCCGTGAGAGTGCCGGTTTTGTCCATTGCAACGGCCGCGAGTCGGGCCGGCGCCTCCACAAACACGCCCCCCTTGATCAGGATTCCATGACGAGCCGCTGCAGCCAGGGCCGCAACGATGCTGACAGGTGTCGAAATGACCAGAGCACAAGGACAGGCAATCACGAGGAGTACCAACGCACTGTAGAACCAGCGATCCCAGGGGCCGGAGAAAAACAACGGTGGGAGGAGAAAGATGAGCAGAGCGACGATCATGACTGCCGGAGTGTAGTACCGTGCGAATCGCTCGACCCATTGCTCGGATGGAGCTTTGCGCGAGTGCGCCTCTCCCACCATGCGAATGATGTTGGCCAGGGTCGTCTGATCCGCGCGCTTCGTTGCCTCCACAACGAGTGCGCCATCACCATTGACCGTTCCGGCAAACACATCGTTGCCAATCTCTTTGCCGACTGGCATGCTTTCGCCAGTGATGGGGGCCTGGTTGACGCGGCTTGATCCTTCAATCACACGGCCATCCAGGGGAAAGCGCTCCCCCGGCTTGACGATGAAATGCGCTCCGGGCCGGGCAGCTTTCCCCCGAGGATCTGCAGCGCCAGAAGTCTTGGGAAGGCCGCCTGCGCAAGCGCGAAGAAGAACTGGCCGCCCGTGAAGCCGCATTGGGCTCCGGTGGCAATGGCGAAGTACCGGCCGCTGCT
>JALRDR010000822.1 GCA_023262145.1 Planctomycetaceae bacterium
GCCACCCACCAAACCGCCTCGGTGCCATCCACCAAACGCCTCGCACCCCGAACGCCCACCACCTCGGTGCCACCCACCAAACCGCCCACCAAGCCACCACGGTGCCACCCACCCGTTAGCCGTTTGGGGACGGGGGCATGGGACTTCCCTCTCTCGATAAAACTCAGGCTGTGTGTTGAGCGTACTCGAGTCGAGTTGACGTCCAAATGAAGGCAGGATGAGGGCAACAGACCGGGCCACCTCAGGAGACGCCAGATGCTGGTTTTCCCTGGTCTGCAGCTCGGGAGTATCCGCCGGCAATCTCCCCTCTGAAGGCTCTGTTTTCACATGCTGATTCGCCTGCCATAATGCGGGGCAGAAGGTTCTTCCCTTGTGGCACCGGTCGCATCTTTTTTTTTTCACAGGATCCCAACATGAGTTTCCTGGAGCGATGTCTGCAATCCATCGTGAGCATCACCGCTCTGCTCTGCATCATTCTGGGAGTGACCGGCCATACGGCCGCTGCAGACGAACCCGAAAAGATCGATCTCTTCCATGCTGGTGACGACAACTACAAGCTGTTTCGTATTCCCGGCATCGCAGTCACTTCACGTGGCACAGTTCTGGCCTGGTGCGAGGCTCGCCGCAGCGATTCCGGAGACTGGGGCCCGATCGATATTCAGATGCGTCGCAGTGAAGACGGTGGCAGAACGTGGCAGCCAGCCCGAACGATCGTGCATGTCGAAGGAGATCTGCCTGTCAATCCGCTTGCCGCCGCCCAGAATCTCGACAAGCCGGGCGACAACACCGCGAACAATCCCATCGCGATCGTGAATCATCACAATGGCGAAATCCACTTTCTGTATTGCCTGGAATACATGCGTTGCTTCTGCATGCACAGCGGCGACGAGGGGCAAACATGGTCTGAACCTGTAGAAATTACCGATACGTTTGCTGCATTTCGAAAGCACTACGACTGGAAAGTGCTGGCCACAGGTCCAGGTCACGCGATCCAGCTGACTGCTGGTCCGTTTGCCGGACGCCTGGTTGTTCCAGTCTGGCTTTCCACTGGCACCGGCGGTCACGCTCATCGCCCTTCAGTCACAGCAACCATTTACAGCGATGACCACGGGCGTACGTGGCAGGCCGGCGACATCGCTGTCCCTGACACTCCGGAATGGGTATTCCCCAATGAGACCGCCATTGTCCAGCTTGCCGACGGTCGTGTCATGCTCAACAGCCGCAGCGAATCTCTGCCAAACCGGCGACTCATTACCATTGGACCAAACGGAGCTTCCGGCTGGGGAAAGCCGGAATTCGACGACGCACTGGTGGAACCAATCTGCATGGCCGGGCTGGTCCGCGTTCGTATGCCAAAGGGAAATCACCCGGGAGTCATCGCGTTTTCAAACCCAAATAACCTGGATCGTCGCTCCGGAACACCACAGCCGGGGAAGAATCGCGATCGCATCAACGTATCTGTTCGGCTGAGCGACGACGAGGGCCGAACGTGGACTGCAGCAAGAACCATCGAGGCAGCATTCAGCGGCTACAGTGATCTGGCAGTGCTTCCGGACGGAACAATGCTGTGCTTCTATGAACGAGGCAGCACCGACGGAGTGAATCACTATCGCACGTCACTGCTGACGGTCGCTCGATTTTCCGAAGCATGGGCGCGCGGCCAGTAACTCCGATTCGCCTGTTCCCGCACGGCCATCCGGTTTAGCATGCTGACGGGATGCCGTACTTCGTCCTGCAGCAGATCGACTCTATGGAACTCGACTTTCAGAAAGACCCCTCCATCCTCAGCCGGGTTCTCGACGCCGTCGGTGCCGGGTTCTTCACGGTCGACTCCGATGGAATCTTTGTCGCCTGGAGCGCCGGAGCAGAACGGATTACAGGGTATTCCTCCGACGAAGTCGTGGGTCAGCCCTGCACAATGCTGGAAGGCAACAACTGCAAGGGCTTCGCCACTCTTCGAGAGCTGATGGCGACCCCGGAAGCGTGTCCCCGCGACGGTGTCTGCAGTCAGGAATGCCGACTGCTCTCGAAGGACCGACGTGAGCTTTACATTCACGGCAATGTGCGAATGCTGTTTGACGAACATGACGTGCTGCAGGGCGCGGTGGGCTGCTTTACTGACCTCACCGAATTTGTCCTTGCCAACGAGAAGATCACGCTGCTGGAAGAGCAGACACGTCAGCGGGATGCATTCGAACGGATGCTTGGCCGCAGCGACTGTATGCAGGAGGTCTTCCGCAGACTGCGGTTGGCTGCCCAGAGTGACGTCACAGTCTTCATCAGCGGCGAATCGGGAACAGGAAAGGAGCTGGCCGCCAGTGCGATTCATTCGGTCAGCGATCGTCGTGACCACCCCTTCATCGCCGTCAACTGCTCTGCAATTCCCGAAACGCTGCTGGAAAGTGAATTATTCGGGCATGTTCGAGGTTCCTTTACCGGAGCGACCCGCGACAAAGTGGGCGTCTTTGAAGCAGCGAATGGCGGCACACTGTTCCTCGACGAAATCGGAGATGTCTCTCCGCTGATTCAGCTGAAACTGTTACGCGTCCTGCAACAGCGGGAAATCCGTCGCGTCGGTGATGACAAACCGATGCCTGTCAATGTCCGACTGGTCACGGCAACCAACCGCAACCTGCAGCAACTCATCCAGCAGGGCGACTTTCGAGAAGACTTCTATTATCGAATTCACGTCTTTGAAGTGAACCTGCCACCGCTCCGTCAGCGGCGTGATGACATCACACTGCTGATCGACAGCTTCCTCAGAGAATTCTCGCAGGCCCGGCATCGTCATGTGAGCGGCATTGCGCGAGATGCCATGCAGCTGCTTCTGGACTACCACTGGCCCGGGAACGTTCGCGAACTGCGAAACGCCATTGAACACGCCCTCGTGACGGTGGCAGATGACACAATTTCTTTGTTTGATCTGCCCCTGGAGATCCGTACTGTCAGAGATCCGGGCGGCACTACCCCGGACGCAGGTATGCCCGCTCACAGTGCCCCCACCTCAGAGCCGGCAAACTCCAATCGGAACACCCCGGAACAGGACACGTCCATACAAAGGAATCACACGAATGCAGCGTTGACTCCACAACAGCTGGCAGAAAAA
>JALRDR010000848.1 GCA_023262145.1 Planctomycetaceae bacterium
GGGTGGCCAGATATCGGCGTAGACGGCTTTGGGGTGTTCTGCGCAGGCTGCCGCGACCAGTGCATTGGCTTTGACAATGGTGTCCTTCAGGTGCCAGCGTTTCAGGCTGGGTTTGATGGCGATGAATACCACGCGTTCGCACTTCGGAACCTGATTGTCGACTTCCTTCATGAAACGTTGAAAGTCGCGGAGCACAACTTCGGGGGATTTGCCGGCGTTGACGTCGTTATCCCCGGCGTACAGGACAATCACGCGGGGGCTGGCAGCTGTGACCAGACGATCGAAGTAGTGGACCGAATCATCGAGCTGGGATCCGCCGAAGCCGTGATTGACAGCATCCAGATTCGGAAAGGACTTCGGCAGATCCCACAGTCGGATACTGGAGCTGCCGACGAAGACGACATCGGCGTGTGGTGAGGGCCGTTGGCTGAGTTTCTTATCGATGGCGGCAATGTCGTTTTCCCAGCGAGCCGAGGGTGGGGGATCTGCGGTTTTCTGCTGTGCGAAGCCGGGGCTGGAGAGCAGCAGGACTGCCAGGCAACAGAACATGAGTTGTGGAAGGCTGGTGGAGCGAAACATTATGGCAGTGCCTTTGTGTGTCTGTGGCCGACATCTGCAATCCTGAGTGCGGAGAGAGACATGCAAGCCTGAAGATGCGGGAATGTGGCGGCGCAGGGGTCATCTGAGTACTCGAATTTCGCCGGGCATGTTAAACAGCATGGCGAGTGCGGACTACTGAACAGCGGTATGTTGGTGGGAGTGCTGAAGCTGCAGGCGGACTGCGGTGCTGCCTGTGAGTTCTGACTGGGGAAGAAGCGGGAGAGAGTAATGGGGCTGAGAATTGTCCTGATGGGAACGGGCAGTTTTGCTCTGCCGCCATTTCGCGGCGTGTTGGAATCGGAGCACACGGTTGTTGCCGCAGTAACGCAGCCGGAGCGTACGGGGCGTGGTCATCATCGGCACGTGAATGAGGTGCGGGTTCTGGCAGAGGAAGCGGGGGTCCCCGTGTTGCAGCCGGAGCGTGTGAACGTGCCGGAAGTGCTGGATCAGCTGCGTGGATTCGCAGCGGATTTGTTTCTGGTGGCTTCGTACGGGCAGATACTGAAGCCGGAGTTGCTGGAGATTCCTCGTCTGGGGGCGTTCAATCTGCACGGGTCGTTGCTGCCGCGTTATCGCGGTGCGGCACCGGTGCAGTATTCAATCTGGAAGGGGGATCTGACGACGGGCGTGACGATCTTCCGCATTGAGCCGGCTCTGGATTCCGGACCGATGGTGGGTCATGTGGAAACACCGATTGGTGATCGGGAGACCTCCGGTGAACTCATGGCGCGACTGGCCGATCTGAGTGTGCCGCTGACACTGGACGTGCTGCGGCGTCTGGAGGATGGGACAGCCGTGTTTTCAGAGCAGGATGCGGCGGAGGTGGTCTTTTCGCCGAAGATACCGCGTGAGGCTGGAGTGATCGACTGGGGGCTGAGCAGTCGGCTGGTGGATTGTCACGTGCGGGCAATGCAGCCGTGGCCCAAAGCGAGTGCTCTGCTGCAGCGGGACGGGCAGCCGGATTTGCGGTGTCTGATTCAGGCTGTTGGTCCGTCAGATCATTCCGGTGGTGGCAATGTCGCAGCCGGGACTGTGATCCTGCAGAATGGTGAAATGCTGGTGCGAACGGGGGATGGTTGGCTGGTGATTGAGATGATCCAGCCGGAAGGCAAGCGAGCAATGGGTGGAGCTGCGTTTGCG
>JALRDR010000939.1 GCA_023262145.1 Planctomycetaceae bacterium
GCCAGCTGCAGATGGATTTCGGGGGTGAGCCGTTGAAAGGAGTGACGCAGCTGTTTCCACGCGTCCGTTCTGGTTTCGGCAGTCAGGCTGACACGAGCCGACTCAATGAACCGGTTCCCGGACTCGGATGAGACCTGATAACCGCCCTGTCGGAGCGAGATTCCGCCTTCGATCAGCTCACCCGACGTGAGCAGAAGCAGGCGTGGAGTATCAATTGAGTGAGGTGCGGGACTATTCTGCGCAGCAGAAACCGCAGCAATTCCGGACAGAATGCTGAAGTGCAGTGTGAGATGAAGAATACGTCCATGCATGGGACCGGGTCTGCAGATCCTTCTGCGCTGTGCAGGTACTGCTGACAGACAGCAGCATTCGAGCTCAGCTGAACCTTTGCAGGAATTGCAAAACGGGTCAAGATGAGCTGATACAGAGCCTGCTCAGAGAGATTCGCGGGCTGCAGCAGCGGGGACGGCAGAAGTCGGGACGGATGGAGTTATTCGGGGGAGGCGGGCTGCTGTTTTTCGAGCAGGTAGAAGGCGCTGTCCGCGCGGAGGTTGGCTAGTCTGAGGCGTGCGACTGCTCGACCGCGAATAATGGGGCGTTCCTTGACGATGTTCAGTTTTTTTCGATGCATCAGGTCTCGAAAGTCGGTCATGGACATGAAATGAACGTTGGGGGATTCGTGCCATTCAAAGGGAAATGATTCGGTGACTGGAGTGCGGCCGCGACGCAGCACTTCCAGTCTGACTCGCCAGTGACCGAAATTTGGGACCACCACCAGTGCACGTTGAGCCACCCGCAGCATCTCCAGCAGTAATTCGCCCGGGTTGCGGACCTGCTGCAGTGTCTGGCTGAGCACGGCAAAGTCGAAGCTGTTGTCCGGGACATCAACCAGTCCGCGGTCGAGGTCCGCTTCAATAACCGGCAGTCCGCGATTGATCACGGCCAGGATATTGTCGAGGGCAACTTCCACGCCCAGAACGTCGCACTCCAGTTCGGTATGCAGCCGTGAGAGCAGTCGTCCATCGCCGCAGCCAAGGTCAATCACCCGGGAACCACGCTGGATATGGTGCATGATCAGTTCGTCAGTCAGACGGACTGAAGGGTCAGGGATCTGGTAGCGGGTATTCCGGGACATTGGGGCCGATGATTGCCAACAAGTTGATGAATGGATCTGGATGAATGGATTTATGCTGCCGGAGCTGGCACTGGTACTGGTACTGCTGTTTTCAGAACAGGCACTGCCGGAAACCCCGTCAGGGGTTGCAGCAGAGGCGAGAGTTGCAGCCCGGAGCCAACGCCAGGGACTTTGCTGAGCACACCTTGTCGCAGGCACAGGTCTGCGTCCGCGGGGTGAGTCAGCAGGCGTAGTCTAGCCGGCGGCAGGAAGCCGGATCAATTGGCGAGGGGGAACTGTTCGGGGATTGAGGATCTGCTGGCAGATTCTTCCGGCTTCCGGAGGGAATTTCCTTTGCTGAGGAACGATGGACCGCCGAATTGGTTTTTGTCGACAAAGCGGTTACCTTCGAGGATGTGGTGGGCAGTGGTTGCGAAAGTCATCCAGCAAGGGCGGCTCCGGTGAACGTTCAGGTTCCGGTTTCAGCGTCTGCTGGTTATGCGCACTTTTGCAGGATTTCCCTGACGTTGAGTCGTGACAGGCGGACAGAATCTGCCTGCGTTCAGCGTCGGTCTGGCGGGCAACCTGCGGAACGAAAACCCGCGTGAATAACGCTGTTGACAGAAAACTGTAACGAAGAGAGGAATCAAAGCCGTGTTCGGGACTGTTGCGATCGTGGGCGCCACCGGGGCCGTCGGAAGAATTATTCTGCAGCTGCTGGAAGAACGTGGTTTCGAGGCAGGGACATTCCGACTGCTGGCCTCTGCGCGGAGTGCCGGACAGAAAGTGCAGTTTCGGGGGCAGGAACTGGTGATTGAGGAGCTGACAAAGGATTGCTTTGCCGGCGTTGACCTGGTCATCGCAAGTACTCCCGATGACACGGCAGCTGAGTACCTTCCAGCAGCGGTGGCGGCCGGTTGTCGAGTCATTGACGAGTCTGGCTACTGGCGAATGAAGCCGGAAGTGGCGCTGGTGGTCCCGGAGATCAATCCTCAGGCAGCACTGAATGCCAAAGGAATCATTGCCAGCCCCAATTGTTCCACCACGCAGATGGTACTGGCTCTCAAGCCGCTGCACGATGCCGCTCGAGTAAAGCGAGTGATTGTGACGACTTACCAGGCAACCAGTGGTGCCGGGCTGCAGGGAACAGAGGATCTGATGCAGGGTTCTCGAGCTGCTCTGGAGGGACGCGACTATCAGTATTCCGCGTTTGCTCACCCGATCGCATTCAATGCCATCCCTCAGATCGGCGGCTTTCGGGAGGACGGCTACACCAGCGAAGAGCTGAAGATGGTGTATGAGACTCGCAAGATTCTGGGCGATGAAACGATCCAGGTCTGCCCCACATGTGTCCGCATTCCGGTCTCGAATTGCCATAGTGAAGTCATCAATGTAGAAACGGAGCGTCCATTGACTCCGGCTGAAGCCCGTGAGTTGTTTGAGTCGACGCCGGGGATCACGGTGGTTGACGATCCCGCCAGCGGGACTTATCCGATGCCAGCGGGCTGCAGCGGCAGTGATGACGTGTTTATTGGTCGGATACGCCGCGACATTTCCCGAGAGAACTGTCTGACGTTCTGGTGCGTTTCTGACAATCTCCGCAAAGGCGCCGCGACAAATGCTGTGCAGATTGCAGAGCTGCTGGCGGAGCATGCCGAGTAAGTTGCCAGTCTGCATGCGGTTTGTTCCGGCGGGATCCCAATGGCAGCTTGCGCGGCGTATTCTCGGACAGACTGCTGCAGCATTTGTTGCTGAATGACCATCTGCAGCGGGCAGCCGGGTGTACTGATTAACCCGCTCGCGCCGTGCCTGCGGTACAGGTGCCTGCTGAGCCGCAGTCCAGAAAGTCCGGAAGCATTGGTCCGGGCACATTGGTGCGGACACCGTTCCGCTGCGGCGATGAAGGCTCAACTTATTCGTCGGTCAGCGATCAAGTACCGGGGTCCGAGTGGGTGCCATGCAGGCTGCCGGCAGAGAATCAGCGGGCTGACTGTCTGCATTGTGCCGCAGTTCCCAGCACTGCACCCATGCGCGCCATTCCACGTAGGTTTCAGCAAACAGAACCTGCTGTTTATTGGCAGTTTCGATGCCTGCCAGTTGTGCACGGTCCGCGGGCAGGGGTCGCAAGCGGTATTTTCGAGTCAGGTCGACAGTGATTTCCGAACTGAAATCGCCGGAGGGCCAGATCGTGATACCGTCTGAATCAATATCGTAGGGGTGGGAATGAACAAGACTGGCTTCCAGTTGTTCACGGACCATGTCGACCCCTGAACGACGATAGAAGCCTTCCAGCGCGTGTTCGAAGGCGTTGCGTTGTTCGGTGGAAGCCGAAGACAGCCAGCCCGGTTGCGCAATACCGGCAACCACCCATGAACTTTGTTCCTGGAACAGCAGGCTGAGTGGTTCATCTCCCAGCAGTGGACAATCGAGGTCAACAAAGAAACTGTTGGAAGCTGCGCGCACAGAGCTGCAGCGAATTCCGGTCCCGCCCCAGACAGGACAGAGCTGAAGCAGTCGAATCAGTTCTCGTCGGGTAAAATTCCGAATTGCATCTTCGACGTGTTCCAGCTGATCCCGCAGGCCGCGTCGTCGGCTGAATCGACGGAATGAGGGAGTCCGTTTTTCGAGGCGACGAAGTCGACGAAACAGTTTTGGCAGCGTTCCGGAATGGAAGCCGGGTCTGAGCAGTCGGGCGACTGTTTCTCCGTGGCTTCCAACCGGCGTGGCCGTCAGCACGGGGGCACGATTGGATGCGTAAAGCCGCCAGTTTTCCTTGAGTTCCCAGACAATGAATCCAAAGATTCCGGGGATGAAGAAGATGTTGAACCAGGTGACGGATTCGGCGAGCGCAGGTCCCAGATAGGGCCCCAGAAAACCTACCATCGTTCCGCGAATAACGATGAGTCCGGGCAGAATCATCTTGTGAGCAACGGTCACGACCGGAAAGTGCTTTACCGGGTGGAATGTCGGTTCAATGAGCAGGTTGACATAGATCCGCACAAGGAACGAGACGAATGACCAGACCACACCAAGCAGAGCTTTGACCACCAGTGAAAGCCAGCTTTCCTCACTGTGGAAACGCAGCCACTCATCAACGGCATACAGCAGCCGCTCAATCAGGTTCAGGAACAGGCGGAAAATATCGACAATGAAATCAAGCAGTGCCACGAAGATCCGGGCGTGGAGTCGTTGCAGCACATTTCCCAGCCATTCCCAGGTCAGTTCCTGAACATCTCGGCCGGCGCGGGAGTTAAGCACCAGGCTGAGGGCGGTGGCGGTGATGAGCATCTGCTGCAGGCCGGCTCCCGCGAACCCAAGCAGTCCGGGAATCCCACGCAGCAAAAGCCAGGCTGCAGCTGCCGGAACAAGAAAGATGCGGCGAGACCTGACAAAGTACATGTTCTTCCAGATTCGCTGCACGAATGCGGTATGGAAGATCGTGACCGGGACAGTGATGCAGACGAAGCGAATCTGTCGCAGCAGGGAACTGAGCAGCCGCAGACCGTAGCGACGCAGCCACGGCAGGTGAATCAAAGCCATCAGCAGGAAGCCGATGGAGATCGTCCAGGAAGCAGATTCCAGTCGGCTTTGCCAGATCTGCCCAAAAGCGTCTCCGGCGTTCGCTGGTGGTTCAATCATCACCGCAGTATCGCTGACATCCGCATCGTCAGTCAGTTCGTTTGCC
>JALRDR010000956.1 GCA_023262145.1 Planctomycetaceae bacterium
ACGCCCGTCTGGCCGGAGAAGACGCCCCATGTGCGCGCTTGGGCCGGCGAACTCAGTTCCTTTGCCTACATCGCTTCACATGACCTGAAAGCGCCACTGCGAGGTATTCGCCAGCTGGCGGAATGGACGTGTGACGACCATCCTGACGCGCTGCCCGAAAATGCGCTCACAAATCTGAGGCAGATCATTGAACGCATCAATCGCCTGGACAGCCTGTTGAATGATCTGCTCATGTACTCCCGTGCCGGGCGCATGCACGGCAATGCTGCGATCATTAATGTCCCGGAGCTGCTGCAGGAAATTATCGAGACTGTCTCCATTCCCGGGACATTTACGGTTTCCGTCGATGCAAACGTACCGGATATCGAAACTTACTCCACTCCACTGACGCAGGTACTTACAAACCTGCTCTCCAACGCCTTTCGTCATCATGATCGGGACGGCGGGTGCATCCGTGTCGACGTGCGACACGATGACACAATGCTGCACTTTGAAGTAAGCGACGACGGTCCGGGGATTCCACCATCACAGCATCAGCGCGCCTTTCAGGTCTTCGAAACCCTTGCATCCATTCCGAAGTCCGGAAGCACAGGAGTCGGACTGGCAATCGTACGGAAGGCCGTGGAATCCTATGGCGGCACTGTTGAAATCATCTCTGACGGCAAACGCGGTACCACGATTGCCTTCACCTGGCCCCGCAGTCTCGCCGCAAGCGGCCACTCAGTCTGAAACCAGGCTGCGACACCCGGCGAAACCATTGCTCACACTCAGGCAAACTCCTGCGCAGGGAACTCAGAATTCTCTGCGCACCCGAACGCGGCACAGCGTGTTGCGGCAGAGTCACTGCGGCCGGAAGGAGCAAGCTCTTCACATGCTGTTGACGGCTTCAGGAGGTGGTCTGTGTCGGAGCACATCCCGGAGGAAAGCAGCTTTGCTGCAGATAGTCAGAAATCAACTGCATGTTCTTCATGAACTCATCGTTGGAGTTTGATTTGAGCAGATAACCGGCCACGTTTTTTTCATACGCCTGACGGCGATCCACCTCGTTATCGGAAGTGGTGAGCACAAAGACGTTTGTGCAGCGCAGCTCCGGATCACTTCGCAGCTCATGCAGAAACTCATGACCATTCATGCCGGTCATGCGCAGATCCAGCAGGACCATCCTTGGCTCAGGCACCTGCCCCGTTTCACCTCGCAGCAGTCGCAGCCCTGCAGCTCCATCACTGGCTTCAAAAGCAGGATTGCGAATTCCGATATTGCGAAATGCGCGTTTGACAGCCCGACGATCAACATCATCGTCTTCGATATGCAGAATTGATACGGTCGGACGGTCACTCATGTTCAGTCTTCTCCGTCAATGATCTGCGGCAGCGTTCGACGATTGATCTTCGGCGCGCACCGCACAAGGCGGAGCGCATCCTGACCAGGATGAAAAAACTGCCAGCAGCTGCAGTGGCCTCAGGACTCCTGCCTGCAAGTTTAACGTGAGTATTAACTTACGGCAACCAGAAACACCCGCAGACAGACCACCGCGGCGGTTTCGTCGAAATTCCCTCCGAGATTCATTGTGGCGTTCTGCCTGCTGGTCCCAAAGGCAGACGGCGCGATTAAAGGCCGGAATCGCAGTCTGCTCCGCCACGGAAATCCATCCCGGACTGCAACAGAGCAGAGTTTTTTGACGGCGACATTGGATGAATCCCTCAATTATCTGACGGATTTTTGAGCACTTATGGACTGAGTTTACGCGAAGAATCAGAAAGCAACGGATGGCTGCAAGGCGCTTCTCTTACGTCGGATGCCTCAGTCTGCAGGATCGACCGGGGATGTTCGTGCAAGCATCGGAAAACTTGTTTGCTCCAGGCACTTGAAGGTCCTGAACATCCGGCACTCACTACGCATCAGTGATGCCTTGTCATACACTCGCAGTGACGCTTTTCATCAACTTCACGGGGCCCTGGATTCATGTCGAAGCCACTTCAGGTACTGCTTGTCGAGGACGATTCGTTCGACGAAAAACTCTTTCGGCAGCTGGTCCGACGCAGCAATGAATTGCACTGCGAGATTACCAACGGCCGCACACTTGCGGATGCAGTGCAACAGCTGCAGAACACTCCTGTGGATCTTGTCGTACTGGATCTGAATCTGCCGGACAGTCGTGGAATCGCCACCTTTCAGGCGCTGCATGCCGAATTCTCAGGGCCAATTCTGATCTACAGCGGCACCAGTGACCTCGAACTCACTCAGGAAGCCCTCAAACTGGGTGCTCAGGATTTTCTCGTCAAGGGCGAAGCGGACACACACAGCCTGTCCCGGGCGATGCTGTTTGCCGCTGAACGAGGCAAACGACTGGATGTGGAACGCTCCCTTGCCAGTCGTAATCGCGAATTGAATCTGCTCTTTCAGGTTCACGAAATGCTGCTTCCGGAACTGTCGTCTCACGAGTTTCCCTCAGGAGCCGCATCTGCCGCCGTGTTCCCTGCAGAACGAGCAAGTGGAGATTACTGCGACCTGATTCCCCTGCCCGATTCCCGACTGCTGTGCTGTGTTGCCGACGTGAGCGGCCACGGACTGCGTGCGTCACAACTGATGCTCACAGCTCGAGCGACTATTCGCGCTTTGTCTCAGTCCATTTATGATCCCGGCGACCTCATCGAAGCCGCCGGTGCACTGCTGGGAAGAGACTTTCCGCTGGGCTCCTTTGTCACCACATTCCTGGCGGTCATCGAC
>JALRDR010000998.1 GCA_023262145.1 Planctomycetaceae bacterium
GTACAGACAGTCTGCACGCCTGCTGGTGCGTTGAGCAGACAGCTGTGCACAGCTGCTGTCATGCGGATCCAGTCGCTCAGAGCAGCAGACTGTGCCGCCCAGTCATCGTGACAGGGTGTCTGCAGCAGAACTCTGCTGCCGGAAATGCGTGCGGCAAGCGGGCAGGCCTTCAGTAACACAGGCAGATCCTGGGAAACGTGCGGTTTCCCGCCAGCGGTCCATGTCTGCAACAGTCGCCGCAGCTGCCAGCTGCGCAGTACGGAAAGTGGCCAGAATGATGAGCGGGCCATGCGATCCTGAGCGTCAAGCTGCTGCACAGGAATTCGTTCCAGATCGCCAATGGGATACGCGGTGCTGAGCTGACCGGCCAGAGACTGAATCTGCTGGAGGTCCTTTTCCAGGTCCAGTAACTGCTTCACAGTTTCACCAGCGTCAGTCAGCAGCAGCAACGCAAGTTGTCCGGAATCCAGACTCGTGATTGTTGTCAGCAGGGTGACAAACGAAGGAGTTTCGGCATCTGGCAGCTGCTCCAGTTCCGGCAGGTCAGCAGCCTGAGCAAGTGCAGCAATTCTTCCCGAAAAATCGCGGACCACAGTCTGCAGTACTGCTGTCTGCCGCAGCAGTTGCTGTTCCCAGTCCGGTGTCCAGCGATCGTAAGTCAGGAATTCGGGAATCCGCGGGTGCTGTGCAGCCGGTACGCAGATTCCCAGATCCTGAGCTGTCTGTCGCAGCTGTAGCAGATGGTCCTTTGTAAACGAGCTGTCAGCATTCCAGTCTGCCGCCGGAAGCTCTCGCTCTGCATGCAGCACACACAGTCCCATTGCCTCAAAAATGCTCCAGCCCGACTCGCGAATCCGATGCAGTTCCTGAACGTAACGGTTCAGCTGATCGCGGCTGATCCGGAGTCGGCCACACTGAGTAGACCAGTCATCCGTTTGACTGGACAGTGCAGCGGACCAGGAGGCATACATCTGCTGCAGGAATCCGCGACGTTCTGTACGGGACGAGTGAAGTTCCACGCAGATGTCAGCCAGTCCCTGCTGACGGAGGCGACGGTAGACCACTTCCAGAGCCGCTGTCTTTTCAGCGACGAACAGCACAGTGCGATTTTGGGCGAGGCACTGCGCAATCATGTTTGCAATGGTCTGACTCTTGCCGGTGCCCGGTGGCCCAATCACAACAAAATCGTGTCCCTCGGAAGCTGCTGCAACTGCTGCCAGTTGTGATGAATCTGCTGGAAGCGGGAATACGAGGTCCTGCGGAGCGTAGGCGGCATCGAGCTGTCCGGGCTGCGGCAGTTGTGCCTCCATTGCGCCCGCAAAGCTCTGGTCAGGATGATCCGTCAGATGCTGAACCACGCGGTTCTTCCGCAACTGTTCGTGTCGATCCGTGAGGTCCTTCCACATCAGATACCTGGCAAACGAGAACGTTGAGAGTGCGGCATTCTCCATCACCTCAAAGCCGGGCAGAGCGCGGACATCTTCGCGTACTCGCTGCAACAACCGCGGCACATCGATACCTGCTTCGTCGCGAGGAAGTTCCGCTTCCAGGGAGGGGAGTGCTGCAGCGAAGTCCTGACGCAGCATCTGCAGAAGTGTCGAATTGACGCGAACCTCATCTTCATGGCTGGACAGCTGGAACGGGGCGCGAGCATTTCGGCGGATGAGCCGAACCGGCAACAGCAGCACAGGAGCGAGAAATGAACGCTGGTCGGATGTCTGCTGCCGCCAGCGGAGGAAACCAATCGCGAGGAAGAGCGTGTTGGAGCCACCCTCGGAAAGATCATTACGGCTGCGTCGATAGAGCCGCGTAAGACGGCGAGTCAGTTCCTCACTGCTCAGATCTGCCGCCAGCTCTCCCTGTTGTACGGCTTCCGCCATGTAGGTTCCAGCCGCCCGCAGATCACTGATTTCCGTACTTGATTCTGCGGTGCCATCAGCCCGCGGAAAATGTTCCGGCAGAGAAACGAGGGTCAGACGCTTTCCCGCTGCGAGTCGATCTTCGATTGCAGAAAGTGGTGGGCAGGAAAACGGCACGGACTGTCGACCGGGACGGAAATTGAGCAACTGGTTGCGCAGCGTCAGATCCAGCAGCCTTCTCTGCCAGCGATCCAGCCGTTGCTCGGCAGTTGTGTGCTGAGCCGTTTCCGGAATGCTCGGCAGCAGAACTTCATCAGGCTGGAATTCGAACAGCAGCGGAGTCGACGGCTCTGCAGCAGAATCAGCCGCAGCAGGCTCGTCCGTGTCGGTGGCGGATGCCAATGGGCGAATCTGAGCCTGTCGGGCGCGACGCAGATCCACTGCACAATAAAAACGATCGTCATGTGCATGGGCCAGTGCTGATACAGCGACCTGGCGGGCCTGTTGCAGTGTTGCCGGGCTGCCGGCAAGCAACGTAGTTTCCAGCAACAGAAGTTCCCGCGCCTCAGCTGCCTTGCGGATCTCAGCGGGATCTCGTTCCAGCAGATTGGCGAGCGCGCAGTCAACCAGCCAGATTGCTGCAAGGCAATGACCATTCTGCAGGATAATTGCGGCATTCAGTCCAATCGCTTCGCAGGCGGCGGTGAGCAGCAGCGCAAGGTCAAGACAGGAAGCCTGGCGGTTGTACAGTACGTCGGCGGCTCTGCGTATCTTCTGGCCAGTGCGTTCAAAACTTCCCGGTGGACTGACGTAAATCAGACGTCGTTCCGCCAGTGCTGACCAGACCGCCGCAATCTGTAACCAGACTCGGAGCGGATCGTGTGCCTGATAGCCTTCGAGCGAATTTGAATGTCCGTTCGCCTCGAGGATTTCAGCCGCTCGACTCAGTAACGATGCAATGGCCGGATCGTTCGGGGTCACGAAGGCGGCCAGCGTTTCCGGTGCTGACTGTCCTCCGGTCCATTCATCCCGCGCAAGGACGCGGATTTCTCGCGTCTCTTCGCTGATCGTGACCGATCCGCTCAACAGTCGCGCAGTCAACGTACACGTCTGAGCCTCGGTAAGGCGAGAGAAGAAATGTCCGTTGATCGTAGGGCTGCCATCAGCAATCCTGCAGTGTTGCCCGGCCTGCAGATCCTGCAGCAGCCAGTTTCGGGGTAACACGCACTCAGGGCTCGCTGCAATTTCCAGACGCAGATCCTGCAGCAGTCTGTCTGAGCGATTGCGGATGTTCAGTGACTGGACGAGCGGCAGAGAGTTTTGCCAGCAGGCAAAACTGAATCGCTCGGGGGCCTGCAGCACGATCTCGACCTCCGGGGAACTTCTGGATTCAGCGGAGTTCCCGGAAGACTGCGAGTCACCTGGAGATATGTCAGAAGTCATCCGCCTGAGCCTGTGAATGGAGCCTGAAACCACAGAAGATATTGCGTACGTGGCTGCGAAAGTACTGCCTTTTGAGCGGAGGAAGGGCTCTGCATGCCTCAAAAAGTGCAGAAAAGCACTCCGCTCAGCACTGAGATCATAAACTCTCACAGAGGAATCGCGCGATTCTGGGGGGAGTTTGCGGATTTTTCAGTCTGCAGTGGTTCGTTTGATTGTCCGGGTCCGCTGATAAGGATGGATTTATTCAGTTATTCGGGTTGGGAGGACGATTGCCAAGGATATCCGGGGAGACTTCTACCGCTTCCCCGATAAACTCGCATCTGACTTACGCACGGACAATGGAATGAAACGGCGATCGTTCGGGACTATTATCACGCTGCTGGTCATCTGTTCTGCAGCAGGCTGTATCGTGGTGCCGGATCCCATTCCAAAACTGTCCGTGGGTGGCACTGCCATCGTTCCCGACGCCACCAGTCCACTGCCTGTTGTCAGCGAGAGCGAGCCGCCGCCGACAGCCGGCGTGGCGATCGGGGATGAAGATGGGCAGCGGCTGCAGATTCCAAAAGTACTGCCAGGGGCTGATGTTTCCCCGATGCTGATC
>JALRDR010001047.1 GCA_023262145.1 Planctomycetaceae bacterium
CATCGGGGGGGGGGACGAATCATCACAACTGGAACCTGCACGGAAAGGCTCCCGATATGTAATGATCGAACGGTTTGCCGAATTTGTTCGTTTTGTACGCACTGCGCCGATCGTAGTAGCGGTCAGTCAGCACCCACGGCAACCGGCAGCATGGCGCATGCGGTGATGCAGTTGTGGCAGTTCTGCAGCTACCCGAGTCCTCAGGTAAGCCTGCTTTGGATTCCCGACAGCGCGGGAATGACGCGTTTGCGGCCGTGTGGTGCGTGAAGGTCAGGTCTGGATTCCCGCCTGCGCGGCCGAATCGGTGCTGAACTGGATGATCCGGGTCCACCGTCAGGATCGTCGCACTGGCGCAAGAAAAAACCTGCAGCTGTAAGGCCGCAGGTTTGATGGGAACATCTGCGTGTGTGATGTTCAGGCTTGTCTCAGTGCATCGCCGTAGGTTTTCCATTCCATTTCGGACTGCCCTTCCACCTGTCGATAGCCGAGGCTGAAGACGACTTCCAGCACCTCGCTCCACGTGGGAAATGGACGGCCGGATTTGCGTTTGTAGTCATCCATGGCTTTCATGAATTCGACTTCGGCATTGGAGTAGTCACGTTCGCAGGTTGTGGGGTCAATCTGGCGGCGACGGTCAAGGCGACGGCGTTCGCGAGAATCTTCATCGCAAAGTTCGTCTTCGTCCATGTCGTCGTCCATCAGGTCGAGTTCTTCTGCAACTGGTTTAACCACTTTGCGACGTGTATTTGTCTGCTCAGTGGAAGAATTCCCTGCTGCGCTTCGTCGTCGTGTGCTGCGATTGCTGGAAGTTGCCGATGCTGATTCTGCGGTGAGAGCGACCATTTCTGTACCTTGCAAAACTGGGGTCTTTGTCCGAGGAACGGTCTTGTCGAGGGAGCGACCAAACTTCGGAAGTTGAGAGAAAGCTTTGTAATTTCCGGGATCGTGGGACCGCCGCTTGTGCGAACGACTGTCTGTGATGACTATTACCCACAGATGCTGGTCAGGGGGAGTTTGCTGGCAAATCCACAATGTTGACTCAAGGAAACATTTCGACCTGGCGGAAGGTTCTGCTGGTATCGGTTGTAGGGGCTGCTAATGGCTGGCAGTGTGGGAGTTTGTGGAAAACTCTGCTGGTCAGAAAATGTACTCAAGTGTTCAAAATGGGGAGACTCCGGGTGAGCCGAAGGCAGAGTTCCCTGGTTTTGCTCTGCCAGGCAGGTTAATTCCGCCAGGCAGGCTTCAGCAGGACGATGCCTTTTGCTGCAGATTTCTGCTGAAGGGTTGCACTTGAGTGATCCTGTGGAAGTTTTAAGCTGTTTGAAATTCATGATTCAGACACAGATGCTGGACCTGGTGACAGAAGTCATCACAATATTGTCTGACGGAACACAGAGCATGTTCGACAAGTCACAGAGCATGCTCGATGGGTAAACGTCACTGCTGATTCTGACTGTCGGGTGTCAACGTGCCATCGTTCAACAATTGCAGATTCCGCGGGGAGTAGAACATGCCGGTGTTTCGGTGGAGAGAGACTCGTTCTCTGTTGCCTGATCTGGAACGTGAATTTGAGCGGCTGCTGGAAGGTGTTGGTTTTCATGTTGCTGGACGCGGATCCGGACGCAGTTTTCCACTGCTGAATCTGCTTGAAGATGCAGACAGTTATGTGGTGACTGCAGAGCTTCCTGGTCATGAGGCAAAAGAAATTGAGGTGACGATCGTTTCCGGGTATCTGTCGATTCGGGGAAATCGGCGGCCACCTGCGGAAGCTGAGGAAGAGTCGTTTCGTCGCCGGGAGCGGTTCCATGGTCCGTGGCAACGTCGTATTCAGTTGCCGGATCGGATCCTGGAGGAACAGCTGCGGGCGGACTACGTTGCCGGGATTCTGCGGGTCACGCTCCCCAAGGCTCCTTCAGGGCAACCGCGGCAGATTGCGGTGAACGAAGGCCCCTGATCGAATCCGGGCTGTATCTGCCAACAGCCATTGCTGCAGAAATCCTCTATTCCTGCGACGAGGCATTTTGCTGACGACTTTGATCTCAAGTGGAGTATGGACGATGAGCGATCATGAAAAGGGCATTGCAGAATCTGGCGGGCTGATCCGACTTGCGGATGCTGCCTCAGGGAACTCCCCTGCAGAATCTGCCCCCGGATTGCTCTTCAATCCCCCCATTGATATCTACGAGACTGTGGACGGGCTGGTGTTGTACGCAGATCTTCCGGGGGTGACCGCTGAAGACCTGGACCTGCAGGTTCAGGACAAAAAACTGATCCTGTTTGGTCGAGTGGCACGGGGCCAGACTGCTGAGCTGGTGCCGATTCATCAGGAATACCGAACGGGAGATTTCCTGCGTTCCTTTATTCTCAGCGACGATGTTGACCACGAACGCATTCAGGCGCGACTGACAAACGGGGTACTGCGAATTGAGTTACCTCGCGCTGAAAAGTCGAAGCCCAGAAGAATTGAGGTTGCTCAGGGCTAACAGGGATTCATTGATGGCTGGAAGAATCGAAAAGCTGGAAGAACTGCTCGCGTCAACTCCCCACGACAATACTCTGCGCTACATGCTGGCGATGGAGTGCGATCGCCTGGAAGAGACAGAACGAGCGTTGACTTTGTTTTGTGAGCTGATGGAGCAGGTCAGCCCGTACGTGCCGGCGTTTGTCATGGCTGGGCAACTGCTGGTTCGGCTGGGACGGCTGGACCGAGCCAGAGCCATTTTTCAAGCGGGAATCAAGGCGGCCAATCTGCAGCACCAGAACCATGCGGCCGGTGAAATGAAAGAGTTTCTGCGTCGCCTGACCAACTGAGCGGCGTAGGGGGCTGTGCCGGCACCGTATCACGACCACCGCGGTCAATGACTACCCGGGGATGATGGGGGTTGAGTTATCTGCGGCAGTTTGTGCAGGGGGGCAGTGCTGCCCAACATATCAGAACCTGTACCGCCCGCTGCCCCGCGTGCTTTGGCATGTACGCTCTGCCCTGCATGCCCTGCCCTGCACGCCCTGCCTTCCAGTGATATGAGCTGCAGGGAAGGTGCGCTGCCGTCGGGAGTACTCGTGTGGTCCGGGGGTGAATCCTGGGGGCCGACTACTGACGCTGGGCCAGATGCGTCATGACCTGCCTCACCAGCGGCCCCATCTTCGGAGGGGATGCTTCGATGTGTACGGGCCAGCCGCGTTCCAGCAGTGCCTCGGAACAGGATGGTCCGATGGAAGCGACCTGTGTTCCGGAATTCACCGCGTGCATCAACTGCGGCAGGAGTTGTTCCTGCTCCGCGATCTGCAGCACAGAAGTGAGTTGATTGGCACTGGTGAACAGCAGCGCCTGAAAATGTCCGGCACAGACATTATGCAGGGCCTGGATCAGTGGCTGTGTGTCCAGTGGCAGCGCCCAGCGATAGACGGGAATCGGTACAATTCCGGCACCGCGTTGCTGGAGTGCGTCATATAGCTGCAGCCCCGGGACTCCGTATTCCTGGACGGCCAGTTTCATTCCGCTGAGTTGCAGGGAGGAGGCATCAAGTGCGGCCACCAGTTCCTTCCAGGTATTGGGTTCCGCAGCGCGAACGGTGTATTTCAGATCGTACCGAGCCAGCACGGCGGCGGGTTTGGGTCCACGTACCAGCAATGGGATACGGGCCATCTGTTCCAGCAGAGCGGGCAGCAGTCCCTGTTCATCAGCCAGCTGAAACAGAGCTTCCGTCCCGACACCGGTCAACAGCACGAGAGCATGGAATTCGCCGGCGATGAGCAGTCTGACGGCCTCCAGACCTGCCGGATTTTCCTCCAGCGGCACCTCCCGCATGGAGGGCGCAGAAGTGGGAACACCACCGGCACGGCGAATCAGGTCGCAGATTTCCTGAGCACGACGACTTTCAAAGGTACAGATGGCAGGAGCTGTTGTTGCGTCAGGTTGGGACATCTGAGTGCCAGTGCAATACAAAACGAGCGGCCGCAGGGATGAAGCTGATGTCGGTCAGAATCCGCAAGCAGATTGCGGGTTCATTCCCGAAAGCTGACTATACTGCTGGGAAACCGGTCTGCAATCGGACCGGATTCCAAAAGGACGGAACTCATGACAGACTCCAGCCCAGCCCGCAAGTTGCCTCAGGGTGGTGTGATTCACACGTACCAGCAGTACGATCCGGTGCGGATGCCGTCACCTCGCAGCGAGGGGCCGGATCTGGTGTCGCCTGTTTTTGAGCACATGCTGACATGGGGCTCAATGAGGGAGCTCAGCGAGGAAGAGCTGGCCAATGCTGTGCGACTGAGCCCGGACCAGTTTGCGGGACTTGGCCCCAGTCTGGCGGCATTGATTCAGATGCTCCGGGAACGCCGCGCGAAGATACTCAGCACCTGGGAAACGCGCACAGTCTCAAAAAAGGCTGAACGAGCGGTGAACGATCTGGCGCGGAAAACTTCGCCGCCGGGTCAGCTCGCGAAGACATTCTGGAAGGCTGTGCGTGCAGAGCAGATTTATCTGCTGGAGGATCTGTGGTATCGAGCTGAGCGTCGGAGTCCGGAGTTTGCGTCCCGGCTACCGCAGTTGATTGAAGCGATGGGGGACAAGTATCGCGTGGACCTGCTGGTGTCCAGCTACGAATTCAGCGGGTCGAAGGCGATGTCTGTTCCTGAGGCTCTGGAGATTCTGGAAGAACTGCAACAGATTGACAAACTGCTGAAACAGCTTGAGGAAGCTCAGGAAACGGCTCAGCTGGCCATTATTGACCTGGATCAGCTGAGTGAATTCACGGATCCGCAGACGATTGAGGA
>JALRDR010001111.1 GCA_023262145.1 Planctomycetaceae bacterium
GGATGCAGGCCAGTATTGATGAGCATCATCAGATCATTGATCTGATTGAGCAGGGGGATGGTGCGAAGGCGGCAGAGTTCATGAAAGAGCATCTTCGCCGTGGCTCCCGAACACTGGTGCCAGGGGTCGCTGCAAGCGAGCGTGAGTAGACACTGGTCTGCGGCTGCTTTTGTGCAGAGGCTGTGGCACAGCTGCTGGCGGCCGCATCCTGGTCTTGTTTTTCAGTATGTGCAGTGGCCGCCTGCAGGGCTGTTGCAGCGGGAAGACTCTGGATGTCACACATCATGAAACACGAAGTGGGATTACTGCGGGCTGAGCTGTGTGGGGCGTTGCTGCCATTGCTGGCGGCTGCGGCGACAATAATCTGGTGCGAAACATCCGATGCTGCAGCAGTGGACTTTCGTCGTGATATCGGCCCGATTCTGCAGCAGCACTGCGTGAAGTGTCATGGTTCTGAAAAGCAGCAGGGAGGGCTGCGTCTGGATTCCCGTGAGCTGGCGATCCGTGGTGGAGATTCGGGCGAACCGGCGATTGTGAAATTGAATGCCACCAGCAGTCAGCTGATCAGGCGGGTCACCGCGACGGACCGCAATGAACGGATGCCACCGGAGGGGGACCCATTATCGGCGGTTCAGATTGAGTTGCTGCGTCGCTGGATTGATGGCGGTGCAGTGTGGCCGGCAACGGATGCTCCGGTGGCGGCCACACCGCTGGAGCTTGTGGTTACTCAGGAGGACCGGCAGCACTGGGCGTTTCTGCCCCTGCAGAAGGTGCCTGTGCCTGAGGTTCAGAATTTGGAATGGGTCCGGAACGAGATTGATCAGTTCGTGCTGCGGGGCTTGCAGGCGGCCGGTCTGCAGCCGAATTCGCCAGCCGATTCTCGGACCCTGATCCGCAGAGTTTATTTCGATCTGATCGGTCTGCCTCCCGAGCTGCGTCAGGACGCAGGTGGTCTGCAGGAAGTGCGGCTGGGGATGGAACTGGATAGCTCTGCTGTGTCGTCAGGTCTGTCTGAGCAGGTGATCGCGCAGCTGCTGCAGTCTTCGCATTACGGTGAGCGCTGGGCGCGGCACTGGCTGGATGTGGTGCGTTATGCGGACAGTAATGGGCAGGAGGGGGATGCTGATCGGCCGCACGCGTGGCGTTATCGTGACTTTGTCATTCGAGCCTTCAACGATGACCTGCCGTTTGACGAGTTTGTTCGCTGGCAGCTTGCAGGTGACGAACTGGCCCCGGAGCGTCCGGACGCGATTGCCGCGACCGGGTTTATCGTGGCGGGAAACAGTACGCAGCTGAACGTGCCGATGGAGGAAGAGAAGCTCCGCAATCGTGCCAACGAGCTGGACGATATGGTGTCGACTACTGGTCAGGCATTTCTGGGGATGACGCTGGGGTGTTGTCGCTGCCATGACCACAAGTACGACCCGATTCCATCGCGCGACTATTACCGCATGATGAGAATTTTCAACAGCGGTGATCGCCGCGATGTGCCGCTGGCAGCACCGGCTGCGGTTCGGGAGCATCAGCAGCGACTGGCTGCCTGGCAGGTGACTCATGACGAAGTGGTGCGACGGCGTGACGACTGGCTGCAGGAGGCACGACGTCCGGTGGCGGAGCAGCTGCGGCTGGCAAAGATTAATGCTCTGGATCTTGATGATGAGCAGAAGCAGCTGCTGATCAGCAAGTCCGAGTTGCAGGAGGCGAAGCAGCTGGCTGAGCGACACCGCCGGCAATTGTCTGTTTCAGCTGCGGAGCATGTGGCGGCGCTGCCGGAGCCGGAGCAGCAGAAATGGCGGGAGCTTGACGCCGCGGTAAGCGTTGTCGATGGGCAGAAGCCGGCGGAACTGCCGCTGGGGTTTGCATTCGCGGATTTCTCTGCGGAGGCTCCGGAGTCGTGGTTCTTCGAACGCGGAGATTTTCTTGCTCGCCGGGAAAAGATGTCGCTGGGGTTCCTGACGGTACTCACTGGAGAAAAGACAGCGGCAGACTACTGGGAGCGGGCGTGTGAACAGCGTCAGCGGGATGACAGCACGCAGCAGCGAAGTGCGCTGGCGGCCTGGATGACCGACGTGGAACACGGGGCCGGTGCGTTACTCGCGCGGGTGCTGGTGAATCGCGTCTGGCAGCAGCACTTTGGTGAGGGCCTGGTTCGCACGCCGAACGATTTCGGAACGCGCGGGGAACGTCCGAGTCACCCGGAACTGCTGGAGTGGCTGGCGGCAGAATTCGTGCACAGCGGCTGGAGTATTCGGCATCTGCAGCAGCTGATCGTCAGCAGCGGTACTTATCAGCAGTCATCTGTCTTCGATGCTGCGAAGGCGATGGTTGATCCGGAGAATCGGCTGCTCTGGCGTTTCGTACCGCGGAGGCTGGAAGCGGAAGCATTACGGGACGCCACGCTGGCGGCGGCAGGGACGCTCAACACCGAGATGTATGGTCCGGGATTCAGGCCGCCGATCGCGGTGGAGGCAATGCAGGCACGCAATGTGAAGTCACCTTATCCGCGCGATATCGAGGACCGTCCGGAGAACCGGCGTCGCTCGGTGTATCTGTTCCACAAGCGAGTGGTGCAGTATCCGCTGATGCAGGCGTTTGATGCACCTGATGCGCAGGTCAGCTGTGGGCAAAGGACGAATACCACCGTAGCGCCACAGGCTCTGGCACTGCTCAACGATCCCTTCGTCCGGCTGCGTGCACAGGAAATGTCAGCCCGGCTGGAGGCGGAGTGCGGGGAAGAGCCGGAAGCGCGTGTCCGGAGAGCGTTTCAGCTGACACTCGCGCGAGATCCGGGTGCGGATGAACTGACGGCGGCCTGTGCCTTCGTGGCTGAGCAGGCAGCGTCGCGGCGGCAGCGTGCTGGCGAGGGGAGTGCAGAGCAGGCGGATGGCACAGCATGGACGGATTTCTGTCAGGCATTGTTTGGCCTGAATGAGTTTATCTACGTGGATTGAGGACGACATGAAGACGCTGCAGCAACATTGCGGGCGGGTGCAGGAGGTTCGGTCGCGTCGGGAACTGCTGGCACGGGCCGGGGGTGGACTGGGGATGCTGGCGTTGCCGTCGTTGCTGGGCAGCAGTCGGTCCAGCGGCGCCGATGAACTGCCTGGTGCGATCAATCCGCTCGCAGCCAGGCAGGGGCATTTCGCTGCCAGGGCGAAGGCTGTGATCTGGCTGTTCATGGAAGGTGCGCCGAGTGCTGTGGATATGTTTGATCCGAAGCCGGAACTGACTCGGCGGGACGGGCAGAAGATCGACATTGATGTGTTCAATGGAAACCCGGGACCCCTGATGAAATCTCCCTTTCGCTTTGAGCGCTACGGAGAGACGGGTGCCTGGGTTTGCGAGCATTACACGAACGTTGCGAAGCATGTGGACGACTTTGCTTTCATTCGTTCCTGCTACAGTGAATCAAACGACCATGTTCCTGCCTTGTATCAGATCAATACGGGGATTCCGCGTCCGGGATTTCCGAGTACTGGTGCCTGGGTTACCTATGGACTCGGGTCAGAGAATGAGAACCTGCCCGGCTTTGTGGTGCTGGGCAACAATCAGGGTGTCAAGGGCGGAAATCTGAACTGGAGTTCCGGCTTTCTTCCCAGCACCTATCAGGGCACGTTGTTTCGCCCGGAGGGAAATCCGGTGATCAATCTGTCGCGTCCGCAGGGTGTCTCGCGAGAGGATCAGCGAGCACAACTGGATCTGATGACGCAGTTGAACAGACGGCATCTGGAGCAGCGTCCGGGTGAGCGGGAGTTGCTGGGCCGGATCCAGAGTTTCGAGCTGGCGTATCGCATGCAGATGGAGGCGATGGACCTTGTGGACTTCAGCAGTGAGACGGCAGCGACCCGAAAGATGTACGGGGTGGACGAAAAGGAGACCCGCTCATTTGGTTCCAAATGCCTGATGGCTCGACGTCTGGTTGAGCGTGGTGTGCGATTCGTGCAGGTTTACAGCGATGGTGAGTGGGATGCGCACAGTGATCTGAACGGGAATCACCGTGGTCACTGTCGTGCCACGGATCGGCCGGTGGATGCGCTGTTGACAGATCTCAGGCAGTCAGGACTGATCAACGACACACTGGTGATCTGGGGGGGAGAGTTTGGTCGCATGCCGGTGTCGCAGGGGAATGGTGGTCGTGATCACAATCCCAACGGGTTCGGAATGTTTATGACTGGCGCGGGAATTCGCCGTGGTGTGAGTTATGGAGAGCTGGATGAGCTCGGTTTTCGCGCTGCCGTGGATCGTGTGTCCGTGCACGACCTGCATGCCACCATTCTGCATCTGCTCGGAATTGACCACGAGCAGCTGACCTATTTTCACAACGGTCGTCGCTTCCGGCTGACTGACGTAGCCGGGAACGTGCTGACTCCGATTCTTGCCTGACGTGAGACAGTCTGCCATGAATGCCTTTCAGTTGTGGTTGTGTCAGCTGGTGCTGTTGTATTCATGGCAGGCGGGTTTCCCGCTCAGTGCTCAGGAGTTTCCTGGCGAAACATGGCGGCGTGTTTCGGCCGAGGATGCAGGTCCTGATCCGCAGCAGTTGCAGGCAACGCGAGAGTACGCGTTGAGCGGCGGCGGGTCGGGCTATATCACCCGCGGCGGTCGGCTGGTACTCTCGTGGGGAGATCCGACCCGTCGTTATGATCTCAAGTCGACGACCAAATCCTTCGGAGCGACAGCGCTGGGTGTTGCTCTTCTGGACGGCAGGATGTCGCTTGCTGATCGGGTGGCGCAGCATCATCCGAATTTCGGGACGCCACCGGAGAGCAATGCTCAGACCGGTTGGCTGGACCGGATCACGATTCTGCACCTGGCCACGCAGACCGCCGGTTTCGAGAAGCCGGGGGGTTATCAGAAGCTGATGTTTGAGCCGGGTACGCAGTGGGCCTACAGCGATGGTGGCCCCAACTGGCTGGCGGAGTGCATCACGCTGGCATATCGGCAGGACATTGATGTGTTCATGTCTGACCGGGTGTTTACGCCTCTGGGAATCACTCGCGATGATCTGGTCTGGCGTAACAACAGTTATCGGGATCGTACGATCGCCGGGATTCCTCGCCGCGAATTTGGCTCGGGGATCAGTGCCAATGTGGACGCGATGGCACGGCTGGGATTGCTTTATCTGCGCGATGGGCTTTGGAAGGAAACGCGGATCCTTCCGGAAGACTTCGCCAGGCAGGCTGGGAGCACGGTTAAGGCGGTGGCAGGGCTGCCTGTGGTGAATCCGCCAGAGTACGGAAAGGCATCGGATCACTACGGATTGTTGTGGTGGAACAACGCCGATGGAACGTTGCCGGATGTACCGCGTGACGCGTACTGGAGCTGGGGATTGTATGGCAGTCTGATTGTGGTGATTCCGAGTCTGGACATTGTGGTTGCTTGAGCGGGTCAGTCGTGGAAGCGAGAACGCGGCGAAGACCACTACGCTGTGCTGCAGCCATTTCCGGGGCCGATTGCAGCCGCAGCCGACGATGTACCTGAACGCGAGCCGCCGCCGAAACCGAAGGCAACTGCTGCGGCGACGCATGATGCACCGCCCTGTCCACGGAGCTCGGTGATCGCAGAGGTTGTCTGGTCGCCGGTCGAGTCGATCACTCGGCGTGCTCGCGGCAGTGACAACTGGCCGTTAACGTGGGTGGCGGATGATCAGCTTTACACCGTCTACGGCGATGGACGTGGGTTTGAACTGTTTGTTGACAGGAGACTAAGTCTGGGGCTGGCACGAATTGATGGACCTGCGGAGGCTTATACGGCCGTCAATTTGCGATCCGCAGCGCTGGAGGCGACTGGCGATGGTGCTCAGGGGAAGAAGGAAAGCGGACTGCTCATGGTGCATGGCACGCTGTACCTGTGGGCACGAAACGCCGGAAATTCGCAGTTGGCGTGGTCCACGGATCTCGGCCGCAACTGGACGTGGAGTGACTGGAAATTCAGTGATGGCTTCGGGGCACCAACATTTCTGAACTATGGCCCCGACTATTCCGGGGCACGGGATGACTACGTGTACGTCTATTCGCATGACCATGACAGTGCTCATGAGGCTGCTGATCGGATGGTACTGGCGCGTGTTCCTAGGCAGCAGATAACTCAGCGAACGGCGTGGGAATTTTTCCTTGAGGTCGGCAATTCCGGGCAGGCGAGGTGGACCGCAGATGTTGCGGAACGGGGTTCGGTGTTTGATCATCGGGGGCGCTGTTATCGATCGGGAATCAGTTACAATCCCGGTCTGAAGCGATATCTGTAGTGTCAGACACGTCCGGGCCGGGATACTCGTTTTGCAGGTGGCTTTGGGATTTACGATGCACCGGAACCGTGGGGGCCGTGGACCACGGTGTATTTTACGGAACGCTGGGACGCAGGCCCCGGAGAAACGTCGAGTATCCCGCCCCGTTGGATCAGTGGCGACGGGCGAACGATACATCTGGTCTTTTCGGGGGACGATTGTTTTTCCGTCAGACGGGCAGAGTTGCTGTTGTGGACGGCGGACTGAATACCTCACGGCTGTACGATTCCGGCCGTTGTGGGGATGAGTTAGTTGCTGTAAGTGCTGGACCGAGGTTAAGTCTGCACCTGAGGGTGCCGCTGCCGGATTGCGATTCTCCTGTCGATTGACCGGCAGAGTTGCATCGCTGCAGCCTGATGAACGTGGTTTGCTGAGGCGACCGCAAGTTTTTCTGCCTGTGC